>NZ_JAJB01000045.1:0-932 GCF_000583215.1 Brevibacterium sp. VCM10 | reverse complement strand
CGGTGAGGGAGGGTTCTTTCTCTCGGTGTTCTCTCAGTTGTCGTCGGGGGCCGGGATGACCGGCAAGGCACCTGTCTCGGCCTGGATCACCTCGGCGATAGGGCCGGTGTCGACATCGTTGCGACCGGCGAGTTCCATGAGGTTCTGCAGGTCGTCGATGAGATTTTCGACGAGGAAGTCGTCACCGGCAGACCGGGCCTCGTGAATGCGATGACGGACATCATCGATTCGGGTGTCGAGCTGATCAGCGAATTCACTCATTGTGGATCCGTCCTTCCTCGGGCCGCCTCCACAGGGGACGCGCCCGGTAATCTACCGACAGGCAGTGCTGTCGGTGCTGTCCATCACAAGCATTCTTGCAGAGCTCTTCGTGAACTCTATGTGTGCTCTGTCCATGCAGACAAGCAGGTGACGAGAATCACCGTATCGGGTCTTCACTCCATCTTGCCAACGGCAAGCATACAGTGCACAATGCTGGGGACACATCTCGGAAGAGGAGAAAAGTTCCTCTTCGGCACCCCCTCCGGACAGAGAGCGATGAGGCCATATGGCAACAGACTACGACGCACCTCGCAAGCAAGACGATGAGATCAAAAGCGATTCGATCGAGCAGCTCAAGGCCCAGCGTTCCCAGGATCAGGCGAGCAAGATCGACGAAGACGAGACTGCGGTAGCCGAAGGCTTCGAACTCCCGGGTGCGGACCTGTCGAACGAAGAGCTCTCCGTTCGGGTTCTGCCCAAGCAGAACGATGAGTTCACCTGCATGGAGTGCTTCTTGGTCCGCCATCGTTCGCAGCTTGCGACGGAAGAGGGCGGGATCCCCATCTGCACGGACTGTGCAGGCTGAATCGCTTCTCTTCGCGAAATCCCGAATACGGACCGCACCCTCGAAAGGGCTGCGGTCCGCTTTTATCCTCCAATTGCTACCTGAC
>NZ_JAJB01000044.1:0-30031 GCF_000583215.1 Brevibacterium sp. VCM10 | reverse complement strand
CCGCCGTCAGGTAGCAATTGCCTATTCGGGGTCGAGGACCTCGCGCCCGTTGCGAGGGAGTCCGCCGGCTCGGCGGGCGGCCACGAGCCCTGTGATCGTGAACGCGAGGGTGGCGGCGAGGATGAGCAGCAGCGTGGCCGTCCATCCGGCGGTGGCGGTGTTGAGCCAACCGGCGAACGGCGGGGCCAGGGTCGCTGCGAGGTAGCCGCCGAACTGCACGCGCGCCGAGGCGGACGCGGTCTGGGCGTCGCTGCCGGCGGTGCGGGCGATGATCGAGAAGATCGCCGTGAACCCGCCGCCCTGGGCGATGCCGCCGGTGGTCGCCCACAGCCAGTAGGCGCCGGGGGCCGCCAGCAGCCCCACGGGCAGGGACAGCCAGAGGACCGCAACGATCGCCACGGGCACCCACGGCTTCGACTTCACGGCCAGCAGCGGCACTCCGAAGGCGCCGAGGATCGCCGCGATCTGGAACAGGGACGCCGTGCCTCCGGCGGCGGTCGGGGCGAGTCCGATGGTGTCGCCGAGGTAGCTCGGCAGCCACGTCGTCGTCGTGTAGTAGGCGGTCGACTGGCCGGAGAACGTGATGATGAGCAGGGCGATGATCAACCGGAAGGAAGCCGGAGCCTCGGCCCACGACTGCTTCGCGGCCGGGACCGCCTCGGTGCTGGACGCGTCGTCAGCGGAGTCGACGGCCTCCACGGCAGCGCGGGCGGCCTCCCCTTCGCGGCGCACGCGCACGCGGATGAGCACCATCCAGAAACCGAGGCCCGCGAGGGCGAGAACGCCCCAGGCGGCCAGCGCCCAGCGCCAGCCGAAGGCCGCGGCCAGCGGGCCGGTGCCGATGAGGGTGGCCATCGACCCGACGTTCATCATCGCCGAGTACAGGCCGGTGACCAACGACACCTGTTCCCACGGGACCTCGCGGCGGATGATCACGGGCACGACGATATTGCCCAGAGTGATCGCCACACCGATGATGCCGGTGCCCACGAGCATAAGCCACGGTGGGCCGAGCGACCGCAGAACCGTGCCCAACAGGACGCCGGACAGGCATGCGAGAACCGTGGCTTCGGCCCCGAGGCGGGTGATGAACTTCCCCGCCAACGGCGTGGCCAGCGCAAACAGCAGAACCGGCAGGCCGGTGAGGAGACCGAGCCCGGCCGCGCTGAATCCCGTGCCCTCCTGGATGTCGGGCAGGATCGCCGTCGGCGCGATGATCGGCGTGCGCAGGTTGAGGGCGAGGATGACGATGCCCAGAACGATCCAGGGCAGCATCCTCTTCGCGGAGGGTCGCTGAGGCGAACTCACATCCGCTCGGGAACGCGGATGCCGAGCACCCCGAGACCGGCCTGGAGGACCTCGAGCACGATCGCCGAGAGCCGCAGACGGGAGGCGCGCAGCTCTTCGGTCTCGGCGATGAGCACCGGACACTGCTCGTAGAACGACGTGAACGCCTGGGCGAGATCGAACATATAGGTGCACAGGCGGTGGGGCGTCGACCCGGCGGCCACCTCGGTGAGCACATCGGCGAAGCCGAGGATCGACAGCGCGAGCTCACGTTCGGCCGTCTCGTCGAGGCTGATCGCGGCGTTCGCGACCTGGGAGGCATCGACGCCTTCGGCTTCGGCCTTGCGGCCGATGGAGCGGATGCGGGCACCGGCGTACTGGAGGTACGGGGCGGTGTTGCCGATGGGGGCGAGCATCCGATCGAGGTCGAAGGTGTACGAGGTGTCGTGGGCGACGGAGAGGTCGGCGTACTTGACCGCACCGATGCCGACGATGCGCGCGACCTCGTCGGCCTCCTCGGGGGTGAAGTCAACGTGTGATTCTGCCAGAGTCGTCTTCGCCCGGGTCACGGCCTCCTCGAGGAGTTCGGCCAGGCGCAGCGGCGCACCGGAGCGGGTGCGCAGGATCTTGCCGTCGGACCCGAGCACATTGCCGATCTTCACATGTTCGGGGCTGAAGGTCTCCGGCAGCCAGCCGGCTGCGCGGGCGACGGTGAAGACCATCTCGAAGTGCATGGCCTGCGGGGTGCCGACGACGTAGAGAGCTCGGTCCACGCCCAGATTGATCGCCCGGTTGCGCACGGCGGCGAGGTCGGTCGTCGCGTAGCCGTAGCCGCCGTCGGACTTGCGGATGATGAGCGGCAGGGGTTCGCCCTCCCGGCCGGTGAAGCCCTCGGGGAACACGCACAGTGCGCCGTCGGAGATCGTCGCCAGGCCCTTGGCCTCGAGCTCGTCGCAGACCTCGGCGAGCACGTCGTTGTAGGTGGACTCTCCGGCGAGGTCGGCGTCGGTGAGCGTGACGTCGAGCAGCGAGTAGATGCGGTTGAAGTAGTCGCGGGAGTAGCCGACCAGGGTTGTCCACAGGCCCAGGGTCTCCTCGTCGCCGCCCTGGAGCTTGACGACGCGGGCGCGGGAGCGGGTGGCGAAGGCCTCGTCGGAGTCGAACTTCGCCCGGGCCGCCTGGTAGAAGGCGTTCGGGTTCTCGGACACTTCGGAGGCCTCGTCGGAGTCGACTCCGACATCGAGGAGGTGCTCGATAAGCATGCCGAACGGAGTGCCCCAGTCGCCGATGTGGTTCTGGCGGATGACCGTGTTGCCGAGGAATTCGTGGGTGCGGGCCAGGGCGTCGCCGACGACGGTGGTGCGCAGGTGCCCGACGTGCATCTCCTTGGCCACGTTCGGGGCCGAGTAGTCGATGGCGATGGCCTGCGGGGCATCGTTCGCCGGTGCCGCTGCGGCGCCCCCGGCTTCGAGGGTGGAGGCGAGGAATTCCGGGGTGAAGGTGAGGTTGATGAACCCGGGTCCGGAGATCTCCGGGGTCTCACACACACCCTGAAGGTCAAGATTTTCGACGATCTGTGCGGCGATGTCGCGCGGCTTCGACTTCAGCTCCTTGGCCAGCGGCAGGGCCACATTGGCCTGGAAGTCGGCGAACTGGCTGCTGCGGATGACGGGGTCACGCCCGGCGAAGTCCTCACCGAAGGCCTGGGTGAGGGCGGCGGCGAAACGGTCCGTGAGCACAGAAGTCAGAGATGGCATGCGCCCATTCTATTGCCGGGTGCAAGTTGCCTGGGCATCGGTTCCGACCTGCGGCCACCACACAGTCGAGCTTGTAATGTGGGTCACGTGACTTATCTTCGCTTTCCCCATATCCAGTCCGATCTCATCACCTTCACCGCCGACGACGATGTCTGGCTGGTTCCCTCCGCCGGCGGCCGCGCCTGGCGGCTGACCTCCGATCATGCGCCTGTCCGGTCACCGAGGAGCTCGCCCGATGCAGCGCACGTCGCGTTCGTGTCCTTCCGCACCGGCCAGCCGGAGCTCATGGTCGCCGAAGTGGCCACCGGGTCCCTGCGCCGGCTGACCTGGTTGGGGTCGACCGCGATGACGATGCTCGGGTGGGCCGATGCCGCCCATGTCCTCGTCGGTGCGAACGCCGGGGAGTTCGAGGTCCGCAACCATGTCGTGAAGTCCGTGAGCCTCGACGGTGAGGTCGATCGGCTGTCGTACGGTCGTGCTTCGGGCCTGGCCCGGCACCACACGGGAGTGACCGCCCTGTCGACTCCGTTCTCCCGTCCGCCCGCGCACTGGAAGCGCTACCGGGGAGGCACCGCGCCGAGGCTGTGGCTCGACCGGGTGGGCAACGCGAACGCTGCCGGCATCGGCGATGGGTCCGGCGCCCGGTGGCAGCGTCTGCTGCGCGAGGATGAAGCCTCGCTGACGGATCCGCTGTGGGTCGGCGATTCGCTCGTGTTCACCTCGGACCGAGCCGCGACCTTCCCCCACCATGCCGACGAGCAGGCGAACCTGTGGATCATCGACGGACTGGCCACCTCGGCGAGTTCAGATGATGACTCGGTCGTACCACGGCAGCTCACTCATCAGACCGAGGCCACCGGCTATGTCCGTGACGCCACGACCGACGGCACCCGCATCGTCTGGCACTCCCGTGGGGAGATCAAGATCCTCGACAGCCTCGATGCGGCCGTCCGCACCCTCGCAGTAACTCTGCCGGGGACTCAGGTGCAGCCGCTCACCCTGGACCCGAAGACCGGGCTCAACCACATCAGCCCCGACGTCAACGGCAATGCCTCGGTGGTGGAATGGCGGGGAAAGACCTTCTGGCTCGCCCACCGCGAAGGCCCGGCCCGGGCACTGTGCGCGGATTCGTCGATCCGCACCCGCGAACCGGTCATCCTCGGGGACACCGGATTTGCCGCGTACATCACGGATGTCGAAGAGGAGGACGCGATCGAGGTCGCGTCCGTGACCGGGGACAGGCCGCCTCGGCGGATCGGGGCCGGGGCCCTGGGACGGGTCCTGCACCTGCAGGCGGATCCGGCGGGGAAGATGCTCGCCACGATCTCCCACGACGGGTCGATTCGAACCGTCGAGGTGGGCAACGGACGGACACGTCTGGTCGGGCATTCGGGACACGGCGAGGCACGCGATCCGCGGTTCTCACCCGATGGGAAGTACCTCGTGTGGTCGCAGCCGACGCAGGGTGAGGAGCTGCTCGCACAGCTGATGATCGCCGAGGTGAAGTCGGATCGCGAGGCGCAGCCGCTGACGACGGGCAAGTTCAATGATTTCTCGCCGACGTTCACCCGTGATGGGAAGTTCGTCGCGTTCCTCTCCGATCGCACCTTCGATCCTTCGTACAACCAGCATTCCTTCGATCTGTCGTTCAACGGCGTCACCCGACCATGGCTGTTGCCCTTGGCCGCGGACGAGCCCGCACCGTTCGGACCGAGCGCCGGCGGATGGGCGATCAGCGAGGTCACCGAGGAGGCGAAGTCCGAACGTGGGCGCGGGGACAAACCGGCCGCCACCGTCGAGGTCGAACTCGAGGGAGCCGAGGAGCGCATCGTGCCGTTCCCGGTCGCCTCGGGGGTCTTCCGGGATCTCGAATCCGCCGAGGGAGGTCTCGTCTGGCTGCGCACCGGCGACGTCGAAGCCGGTGAGCTCGGCACCGCACGGGCCGGAGATGCCGGGGACAAACCCGCCGAGGTCATCCAGCACTTCGACTTCGCCAAGCGGAAGGTCACCACCGTCGTCGACAAGGCCGACGAGTATGCGATCTCCGGAGACGGCAAACTGCTCGTCGTACGCAGCGACGATGCGATCAGCGTGGTCCCGGCGAACCGGAAGGTCGAGGCCGACGATGATGACTGCGTCTCCGTCGACGTCTCGCGTCTGCGGTTCGAGCTCGACCGTCGGGCCGAATGGCTGCAGATGTTCGAGGAGAACTCCCGGATCATGCGCGACCACTATTGGCGCGAGGACATGAACGGCGTCGATTGGGAGTCGGTGACCCTGCGCTGGCGTGCCGTGGCCGCGAAGGCGCTGACTCATGACGACCTCGTCGACGTGCTGTGGGAGACCGTGGGCGAGCTCAACACCTCGCACGCCTATGTCAGTCCGCCGTCGGGACTGGGCGATGCGTCGAAGAAGCTCGGATTCCTCGGTGCGGATCTTGAGCGGAGCGCTGAGGGGTGGACGGTCTCTCGCATCCTTCCCGGTGAGAGCAGTGAACCGGAGGCAAGGTCACCGCTGCGCCAGGCCGGTGTGGGAGCGGCGCCCGGCGATGTCATCGTGGCTGTCAATGGTCAGCCCGTCGACGAGGCGGCTGGTCCGGCCGCTCTTCTGCAGGGGGCCGCGGACACGATCGTCGAGCTCACTCTGCGCCGCGGACGCAAGGACCGCACGGTTGCCGTGATCCCACTGGCCGGTGAGGAGAAGCTGCGTTATCAGGACTGGGTGCGCTCCCGGCGGGAGTATGTGGCCGAGAAGTCCGGCGGCCGCATCGGGTACGTCCATGTTCCGGACATGACCTCGTACGGCTGGGCGCAGCTGCACCGGGATCTGCGACAGGCTATGGCCTGCGAGGGCGTCATCGCCGATGTGCGGTTCAACCGAGGCGGGCACACGAGTGCTCTGGTTGCCGAACGCTTCGCCGACCAAGTGGTCGCGTGGGGTGCGGCGCGCAGCTATGACCAGATGGACCGAGACCCCGAGGATGCTCCGCGCGGACCCGTGGTCTTCGTGGCCAATGAGTTCTCCGGCTCCGACGGCGACATCATCAACGCACGCGTGCAGGCCAAGGGCATCGGCCCGGTGATCGGTGTGCGCACGTGGGGCGGAGTCGTCGGCATCGACGGTCGCTACGATCTCGTCGACGGAACAGGAGTGACGCAGCCGCGCTATGCCTTTTGGATCGAGGGCAAGGGCTGGAGTGTGGAGAACTACGGCGTCGAGCCCGATATCGAGGTCGAGCACGATCCCGGTCAGCTCTTCGCCGCCGACGATCCGCAGCTCGATCGTGCCATCACCGAGGTGTTCGCCGGGTTGGAGGCCCGTCCCGCCGCCCAGGCTCCGGAGTTCCCACCGCCGCGCGTGCAGCCGCTGAAGAAGGACGGTGCCGGGGCGCCCGACGCTCCTGCCGAGGACTGATCACGCACCACCACCTGCCCGGCGCCCGCCGAGTGGCCACGAGCGCACGCGAAGCGACGTGAGGGTCCGCCCGGCCCAGCCACCTCGTGGGGAGTCATCGACTTTTGATCCAGTCATCGTGAGAAAACTCGATGACTGGATCAGAACCCGATGACGATCCGTACAAAACTCGATGCGTGCCGGACTCTACCGCTCGGTCGGGGCCAGGGCCCACACGGCGAAGGCGAGCAGCACGAAGCCCGAGATCACTCCGCTGATGACCGGGATGAACGCCGGAGCCGCCGCGAAGAAGGCGATGAACCCGCCGATTCCGCAGAGGGTCACGGCGGTGGCGAGCACATGAAAGCGGTCGAGCTCGAAAACCCAACCGAGCGCAAAGAAATGAGTGCCGACGACCACCGCCACCCACGCCACTCCGAGTTCCGAGTGGCCGAGGCTCGCCAGCAGCCGGGTTCCCGCGAACAGCAGGACCGCCTCGATGAGCACGATGATCCAGTAGGCGCGACCGAACGGCGGTTCCCGACGACCGCTTTTCCCCGTTTCGCCGAGGCGGTCGCCACCACCACGTTTCCGCAGCAGTCCGCGGACAGCGAAGACGACGATGCCGGCGAAGACGATGACGCCGACCGTGATGACGAGTGTGCGCCCCAAAGTCGAGAACTGGACGGTGTTGAGGACGAGGAACAGCAGTCCGAAGCCGGCACCGATGAGCGCCCCGATCTCAGCACCGTCCGCTGTCCGCCTGGTGCTGAGTCCTGTCGTGTGATCCGGGTCGGGTGCTTCTGCGGTCATCATCGTCCGCCTCTCGTCGTCGTCAGCCACGCCCGACCCATCGCCGGGAGTTCGGCTCGGCCGGCATCTGAGCAGTGCATCCAGTCGGCACCCTTGTCGGCAACATTCTTCCACCAGTCCACCGTCGCTCCGATGCGGACGGACGAAACTCGGCGAATTCACAAGAATCCTCCGGCACCGCGGCTCTTGACCTCGCTCATGAACTGATGTTCACTTGGTGTGAACCTAGATTCATTTTTCGTTCGAGGAGGCAACGATGCCAACGTCCACCAACCCGACTCAGCAGACCGCAGCCACGGATTTCGACGACATACTCTACGTGGTGGAAGAGACCTTCGCGGTCATCACGATCAACCGGCCCGATTCCTTCAATTCGTTCCGCTCGCAGACCGTCGACGAACTCATCGAAGCCTTCACTCTCGCCTGGGGCGACAACCGCGTCCGCTCGATCATCCTCACCGGTTCCGGGCAGAAGTCCTTCTGCGCCGGCGGCGACGTCAAACAGAAGGCGCAGACCGGCGACTACGGCCCCAGCCGCTACGGCATGTTCCGCATCTCCGAACTCCACAAGGTCATCCGCTCGGTGCCGAAACCGGTGATCTCCGCGGTCAACGGCGTCGCCATCGGCGGCGGAAACGTGCTCACCACCCTCTGCGACATCACGATCGCGGCCTCCCACGCGCGCTTCGGCCAGGCTGGCCCCAAGGTCGGATCGTTCGACGCCGGCTACGGCTCGGCCTTCCTCGCCCGCGTCATCGGCGAGAAGCGCGCCCGTGAGATGTGGTACTTCTGCGAACTCGTCGACGCACAGAAGGCCGAATCCTGGGGTCTGGCCAACGAGGTCGTCGAGGCCGACGAACTCATGCCCCGCGCCAAAGAACGCGCCCGAGCCCTCGGTCTCAAGGCTCCGACGGCGCTGCGCTTCCTCAAGCAGTCGTTCAACGCCGACTCCGAGATGCAGACCGGCTTCACGAACCTCGCCATGAGCGCCCTCGACCTCTACGCCCACTCGCCGGAATCACACGAAGGCGCGGCCGCCTTCGCGGAGAAGCGTGACCCGGACTTCAGCCGCTTCGACGGCGCGTACTGACCACCGGCGCCCCGCCGGCACAGGCCCCACCCGCACAGACCCTGACAGCACAGAGGATTCCCGTGGACACGACTCTCACCCCCGATACCCAGACCCTGCTCGATGCGGCGGCCGGATTCGAGGAGCGGCTCATCAGCGAGGCCCGCGAACGCGAAGCCGCAGGCCGCATCGGTGCCGATATCACCCGGGAGATGGGCCGCGCCGGTCTCATCGCCCCGGAACTGCCGACCCACCTCGGCGGGGCCGGGCTGACCAAGGTCACCGCGGGTCTCGTCACCGAGGCCATCGCCCGCGGAGACCTCACCGTCGCCTATGTTCAGGTCGTCGGATCCCTCATCGGACAGGTCATCGCCCGCAATGCCAGCGCCGAGGTGGCCGCCCACTACTGCCGCCTCATCACAACCGGTGACGAAACGGTGGCTATCGGGCTCTCCGAACCGGAGGCTGGTTCAGACGCCGGAAACCCCTCGACCACAGCCCGACGGGACGGCGACGACTGGATCGTCAACGGCACGAAGTCGATGTCGCTGGCCATGAGCTCGACGGCGACGGTGATCTTCGCCCGCACCGATCCTGAGGCGGGGCGCGGTAAGGGCATCTCGGCATTCCTCGTCGACCTCGAGGCTCCCGGGGTGACCCGGAACCCCATCATCGACATGGGCCAGGCGGCGGTCGCCCGCGGCAGCGTGGACTTCACCGATGTCCGCGTGCCCTCCGACCACCTCCTCGGCGAGGTCGGCGGAGCATTCACCCAGGTCATGCAGGGATTCGACTTCTCACGTGCACTCATCGGACTGCAGTGCACGGGGACTGCGACGCGCGCGATCGAGGATGCCTGGGCCTACGTCAAGGGACGTGAGGCCTTCGATCAGCCGCTGTCGAAGTTCCAAGGGGTCTCCTTCCCCCTGGCCGAGGCGGAGACGAAGATGGCGGCGGCCCGACTGCTGTGTCTGGACACTCTGCGCCTCGGCGACGAGGGCCTCCCGCACACCTCGCAGGCTGCCATGTGCAAGTGGTGGGCCCCACTCGAGGCCTACCACGCGGTCCATCAGTGCCTGCTTCTGCACGGGCAGAACGGCTACAAACAGGACCGGGACGTCGAGAAGCGACTGCGCGACGTGCTCGGCATGCAGATCGGCGACGGCACCGCCCAGATCATGAAACTCATCATCGCCCGCAACTCCGCCGGGCGGAAATTCGCCCCTTGACCGGGAGGAGAACACCGGCCGACCGAGTGGAACACCGGCCGACCGGAGCGAACACACCCACCTGGCGACTCAGCATCAGACCCACCACTGGAAGGACACCAACCATGTCAGCATCCACAACCGCACCCCTGACCGATCGCATCATCATCGTCACCGGTGCCGCCTCCGGGATCGGCAAAGGAATCGGTACCCGACTCGCCGCCGACGGCGCCACCGTCGTCGTCGCCGACCTCGACGCTCAGAAAGCCACGGACACCGCCTCTGCGCTGGGAAACGATTCGATCGGACTCGCCGCCGACGTCACCGACCGTGCGGCCGTGGACTCCATGATCGCCGAGGTGGTCGAGCGCTTCGGTCGCATCGACGTGCTCGTCAACAACGCCGGCTGGGACAAGGTCGAACCGTTCATGGAATCGACCCCGGCGACCTGGCAGCGGGTCATCGCGATCAACCTCCTCGGCACGCTCAACTGCACGCAGTCGGCGGCCGAGCATATGATCGCAGCCGGATCGGGATCCGTCATCAGCATCGGCTCGGACGCCGGCCGGGTCGGGTCGAGCGGGGAGGCCGTGTACTCGGCGGCCAAGGGCGGGATCATCTCGTTCACGAAGACCTTTGCCCGCGAGGTCGCCCGCTACGGGATCTCCGCGAACTGCGTGTGCCCCGGACCGGCCGACACCCCGCTGTTCGCCGAGATCTCTGCGGACAATCCGAAGCTGCGCACCGCTCTGGAGAAGGCGATTCCGATGCGTCGGCTTGCTCAGCCCGAGGACCTCGCGAACGCCGTGGCCTTCTTCGCCCGTCCCGATTCCGCCTATGTCACCGGCCAGACACTCTCCGTCTCCGGCGGACTGACGATGGCCTGAGGAGCACGACCAACAGCACCACCCGAGTCACAGGTACGACACCAGAGCAAAGGAGCCCTGCTATGCCCACCCGATTCGAGACCACCCTGACCGACTCCATCATCGAGGAATTCACCTCATCCGGGGACTGGAAGAACCAGACCCTGCTCGACCACCTCGAGCACTGGAGCGCACAACGACCGGACGCGATCGTCACCCGCGATCCCTACGGTGCTCGCACCTATGCCCAGCTCAGCTCGGACATCGACATCTGTGCCCGGGCGCTCGTCGATCTCGGGGTCGAACCCGGTGACGTGGTGGGCGTGCAGCTGCCGAACTGGTACGAATGGCTGGTCATCCACCTCGGCGCGATCAAGACCGGCGCCGTGACCAACGGCCTCATTCCGATCTATCGGGACCGCGAGATCGAGTACATGGCGAAGAAGGCGTGCGTCTCCGTGCTCTTCGTGCCCAATCGCTTCCGGAAGTTCGACTATCCCGATATGGTCGACCGACTCCGTCCGAACCTGCCGGGGCTGCAGCACACGATCGTCCTCGACACCCCGGGCGAGGAAGCCTTCGACGGTCGGGACGGCTTCGAGAAGTGGACGGATTTCCTGGCTCGAGGAGAACGCGACTCAAGCTTGGACGGTTCGCGGCCGGCCGCCTTGGCGATCGAATCCATCGATTGGGACGATCGGCGCCCCGACCCCAATGATGTCGGTCTGATCCTCTTCACCTCCGGGACGACGGGCAATCCCAAGGGCGTGATGCACACGCACAACAACGTGCTCGCGGCCTCGCTGCCGTGGCCGGATCACCTGGGCCTGGACGAGGATTCGGTCATCCACATGGCCTCGACCTTCGGCCATCTCACCGGTTATATGTACGGAGTGTGCCTGCCCCTTCTCATCGGCGGATCGGGCGTATTCCAGGACGTGTGGAACGGCGAGGAGTTCGCCCGTCTCGTCGCCGAACACGGAATCCAGCACACATCTGGGGCGACTCCGTTCCTCCACGATCTGCTCGAGGTGGCGAAGTCGACGCAGCACGATCTGTCCTCGCTGACGCACTTCTGCTGCATGGGCGCCCCAATTCCGCGCGTCATGGTCAACGAGGCGCGCACGCTGCTGCCGGAGCTCAACGTCTTCGGCGGCTGGGGACAGACGGAATGCGGGCTGGTGACGATGACGGCACCGGGCGACTCGGAAGGGAAGGTCACGAGCACCGACGGACGCGCCCTGGGCTCGATGAAAGTGCGCATCGTCGACCCCCTCGGGGAACCCGTTCCCGCGGGTGTCGAAGGAAAAGTCCAGGTCACGGGCCCATTCCTGTTCGTCGGCTACCTCGATGAACCGAAGCAGACGGCAGACGCCTTCGCAGGCGTTTGGCTCGATACGGGAGACCTCGCCGAAATGGATGATGAGGGCTTCATTCGGATTGCAGGGCGGTCGAAGGACATCATCATCCGCGGCGGTGAGAACATTCCCGTGGCCTATATCGAGAACATCCTTTACGAACATCCCGCGGTCTCGCAGGTCGCCGTCGTCGCGGTGCCACATCCCCGGCTGCAGGAGATCGCGTGCGCGGTCGTCACCCTCAACGAGGGCCACAGCCTGACGATGGACGATCTGCAGGAGTTCTTCGACACGAAGGGAGTGGCCAAGCAGTACTGGCCAGAGGCACTGCAGTGCCTCGACGAGTTCCCTCGTACGCCAAGCGGTAAGATTCAGAAGTTCAAGCTCAGAGAGGAAGTCGCCGCCGAGCATGTCAGCTGAATCCGAAGACCTCAACGCGATCGTCCGCGGCGCCCGCGCGGAATTCCGAGAGCGGCAGATCGTCGACGCAGCCGTGCGTCTGATGCAGGAGAAGGGCACCCATTCGGTGTCCATGCAGGCGATCGCAAGGTCCGGTGGGGTCAGCGTCGGACTGCTGTACAAGTACTTCTCGGACAAAGAGCAGATCGTGCTGGCCGCAATCACCCGCGTCCTCGAGGAGTTCCGACTGCGCGTTCCCTCGGCCATCGCCGAGGCGGCCGAACCCGTGGACAAGGTCATCGCCGCGTTCACGGAGTTCTGCCGCATCGTTGGTGAGCAGAGGCATGCGGTCGTGCTCACTTATCAGGTCTCAAGGGCACTGTCGAAGGACGGACTGAAGTCGATTCAGGACCAGGAGCTCGAAACCCTCCAACCCCTCGTCGACGTCGTCACCGCCGCCGTCGATGCCGGCGATTTACGTGATGTCGATGCGCAGGTGCTCGGGCACGACCTCATGTCGATCGCCCACATGTGGGCGCTCAAGTACTGGTACTTCCAGCGGATCGGGCTCGACCTGGAGACCTATATCGACCGGCAGGTGCGCACGCTCGTGCTGAGCAACCTCAGCGAGGCGGCTCGGGAGCGGATCGGGAAGCCGTAAGCCGCACTCGATAAGACAGGCAGCAAGCCTGCCCCTGACTACCGAGGACGGCCCCGCCGGGCCACCTCGTGCGGAGTCATCGGGTTTTGATCCAGTCATCGAGAGAAAACTCGATGACTGGATCAAAACCCGATGACGAAGTGGACGAAACCCGATGACGGACGCTGACGAACTCCGCGCCGTGACGGGGGCAGAAGCCTGCACACCAGCGGCTCGTCGGTCATTCCGACAACCTCACCACGAGTGAAGGCGGCCTGACCATGAGTGAAGGCGGCCTCATCACGAGTGCAGCGGCACGCTCGATTCGTCGGTGAGCGCGAGGAAGCCGAAGGTCTCCTGCAGATACAGCTCGACTGTCTCACTGTCGTGGCCGCTGTAGCCGATCGACAGGTCCTGGCCGAGGTGGAGTTCGTAGTCGCCGCCGCGGGTGGACACGAGCAGGGCGCCCTCGAGAGCCGGCGCCCAGACGATCTCCCCGGCACCGAGCTGGCGCGAGAGGTGGTCGCGGATCGGGAAACCGTGGTCGGTCGACTCGGAGACCTTCGTGTACTCGGCCTCGGACAGCAGAAGGCTGTAGGGCCCGTCGACACCGGCCGTGCGCAGGCCGGACAGCGCCTGCGCCACCGCGTCCGCATAGTCCTCGACCGCATCAGGCAGGGTCACGACCGCGTTCGACGAGTTCGGGACGATGCCGCCGATTCCCGCGGAGTCGAGCCCGTGCAGGATGGCCCGGTCCTCGGCCAGCGCGATCGTCGTCGCCGCGTCCTTGACCGGCTGCCAGTCCGAATCGCCGGAGCCGCGCGCAACGTCGTCGATGGCCTCACGCGTGACCGTGAATGGGGCGCGCAGTTCGACGAATTCCTGCACGATGCGCTGCCGAATGTGCAGACCCGACGAATACGACTGCACATGTTTGATGTGCCCCGTGGTCACCGAGGAGGTCTCGAAGCCGGTCGGCCCTTCGACGTCGACGATGCGCCGACCGGCGATATTGCGCTTGAAGGTGCGTCGAGCCTCTTCCTCGATCTCCGCCCAGGCCGGGCCGGTGATGGGGGCGAGTTCGCGATAGAGATTGTTCACTGTCGTCTCCTGTTCAGGCTGCCGATTCCCAGGCTGCCGTCCGTGGGTGCTGAGGGGTCTGCGTCTGTCGGGTCATCGCTGTCTGCCGGATCATCGGCGACCGGGTCGTCGTCCGCTCCGCCGTCGCTGTCCGGTCCGTCGACCTTCGCCGAGGCGGCTCCACCGATCCCGAGTCCCACCTGGATAAGTTCCTCGTCGGGATCGTCGAGGAAATCCTAAGACGGGACGAAGAACAGCCCGCCGGTCACCGCGGTCGAGAAGTCGAGGATCCGGTCGTAGGTGCCCACCGGGTCTCCGATGAACTTGTTCGTAAGCATCTGCTCGGTCGTCGTCACGTCGGCGGCATAGGCGATGAAGTAGGTGCCGTATTCCCCGGAGCCGACGGATCCGAAGACCATATTGTCGCGCACGATCTCCCGGTCGTTGCCGTCCTCGTCCTCGATCGAATTGAGCACGAGGTGCGAGTTCGGGGCCTTGTCCTCCTCGGCGAATTCGACGTCGGAGAGTTTGTGCCGCCCGAAGGCCGCTTCCTGCTCCTCGACGCTGAGCTCGTCCCAGGCCGACATGTCATGCGTGTATTTCTGAACGATCACATAGGTGCTTCCCGGATACCCCGGGGCGCCATTGCCGGGAACGGCTCCGGCCCCGGCTCCTGCCCCGACGGCGGCTGCGACATCGGGTCCCTCCTCGGCGGAATCCGATACGGCGTCATCGGGGTGGCGGAACACGGCATCGACGGCACCCTGGTCCTCGGGGTTCTCGGTGCCGTCGACGGAGCCGAGGATGTCACGTTCGTCGAAATACCGGAAGCCGTGGACTTCGTCGGCGACATCGACGGCGCCCTGCAATGCGTCATCGATGAGGCGGGCGAGTTCGAAGCACAGGTCCGGGCGGCGAGCGCGGATGTGGAACAGCAGGTCACCGGGGGTGGACGGTGCCGTGTGGACGTCTCCGCGCTGTTCGATGAACGGGTGGAGACCCCATGGTCGGGGCGCGGTGAACATGCGGTCCCAGAGGTCGGCGCCGATGCCCATGACACAGCTGAGATCTGCTTCGCGGGAGCGGAAGCCCACCGTTCGGGTCAGACCTGCGATCTCGGGCAGGAAGTCCTTGGCTGTGCTCTCGAATCCGGGGCGAACGGTGAGGACGAGGAAGATCGCCGACGGCGACGGCGGAACGAGCACCCGTTGCGGACTCTTCCCATTGGGGAATGCCTGTTGCCAGACGGTCACTGCATCATCTCCTCCGCTCGCGGATTCGGCGCGGTGCACCTCGAGACACCAAGGTGGCCTCCGTCTCGGACGTCTACGCCTCACCAGGCGCGATTGGCCACGGTGCGCGTCGGTCGAAAGGCACCCCTGAGATCGACAGGCACGAAGGCCGTGACGCCGTCGTACACTCGAAGGGAAGCGAGCGAAAGGAGCATCTGCCGATGTCCGAGAAGAAGAGCTCCGCCAAGAGCAGCGCACACGAGGTCCGGGTCCGCCGCATCTACGACGACGTGCAGAAGTCCGATGGGACACGGATCCTCGTCGATCGCGTCTGGCCGCGCGGGGTGAGCAAAGACAAGGCCCACCTCGACGAATGGGTCAAGGACGTCGCGCCCTCGACCGAGCTGCGCAAGTGGTATTCCCACGACCCGGAGAAGTTCGACGAGTTCGCCCGCCGCTTCCGCGAGGAACTGAAGAACGATGATGCCGCGCAGGCTCTCGATGAGCTGCGCGAGCTCGCACGGACGGGGACTCTGACCCTGCTCACCGCGGCCAAGCGCGACGACATCAGCCAGGCCACGGTGCTCGCCGAGATCCTCAAAGACGACAAGAAGACGAGTGGCGCAAAGACGAGCGGCAAGGCCAGCGAATGAGCGAGATCAGCCCTGACACCCGCGACTGGACCGATGTCCTCACCGGGGGCTGCTCCGAGTGCGGCTTCACCGGCACCGAGGACCCGACCGGAGTCCCCTCCACCCTCGCCGAGGCGGCCGCCACCTGGCAGACGGTCCTGACCAGGGCTGACGCCACCGAACGGCGCAACCCCGACCGGTGGTCCGACGTCGAGTACGCCGCCCATCTGCGCGATGTCCTCGACGAATTCCGCCGCCGCACCGAGCGCATGCTGGCCGAGACCGACCCGACCTTGGACAACTTCGACGGCGATGCGGTCGCCGTCGATTCCGACTATGCCCATCAGAATCCCGCCGAGGTGGCCCCCGCCCTGCGTGTGGCCGCTGAGTCGTATGCCGGCCTCCTGTCCCAGGTCAGCGGGGAGGAATGGGATCGGCGGGGCTTCCGCTCCGACGGTCATGCCTTCACCGTCGCCTCACTCACGCTCTACGGACTCCACGAAGTCCGGCACCACCTCGGCGACGTCGGGGCCTGACAACACGACCGAAACGACCGGCGAAAGGCGAGGCCATGTCATTGGAATGGGAGCAGATCGTCATCGATTCGTCCGACCCGTTCACGCTCGGGCGCTGGTGGGCTCGGGCGCTCGGCTGGGTGATCGTCGACGAGAACGACACGGAGATCGAGATCCGGCAGACCCCCGATCGCCTGCCGGGAATCATCATCGGCATCGACCGGGAAGAGAAGGTCGCGAAGAACCGACTCCACCTCGATTTCCGGCCCGATGATCGGGACGCCGAGGTGGCCCGCCTCCTCGACCTCGGAGCACGCCGTGTCGATGTGGGTCAGACCGGAGACGAACCCTGGGTCGTCCTCGCCGACCCCGAGGGCAACGAGTTCTGCATCCTCGGCTGAAACGACTTTCCCCAAGCATTCGTCGTTCCACCAGGCCCAAGACCCAACCATATCCGAATACCGTTCCGGGCCGCTGTCTACTCCTGGTTCTCCCCGCTGCTCACCGAAGCGGCCGGCTGCCTCGGGATCCTGGGCCAGGAGTGCTTGGGGGCTTCGGCATCGGTTCCTTCAACGGCGTCGATCGCTCGTAGCGGGATCGGGCCAGCGCCGCGGAGCAGGAACCTCCGCTACCGTCCCCCAACGCCTGATGTCGGTGATCGCGAGTACTCTGCGAGCAGTCCGTCGAGGCGGTCGGCCATGAAGCGGTAGTACTCGTTCATCTGTTCGAGACGCTCCCTCTGCACCGGGGGAAGTCCCCGGCCCTCGCGGTCGGCCGATTCCGCGAAATCGAGCAGCTGCGCCGTCGTCTGCCGCTGGTGCTCGAGACAGCCCACCCAGGCGTCGGCGCGCCAGCGGTACACGAACTGCCGCTGACCGGGCTCTTTGAACCTCTCGATGACTCCGTTGTCGATGAGCAGTCGCGTGGTCTCCGAAACCGAGCCCTTGCTGGCGGCGAGCCGCTCCTGCAGCTCGGCCATGGTCAGCGGTGTCTCGCTGAGCATGAGGACTCCGGCCGCGCGACCGGCCATCGGGGGCCAGCTCATCGCCTCGCCGATGCGTCGACCGAAGCTCTCGACCAGCGACTCCTCCACGCCTCGGCTGCCTTCCGGCACGGATGCCGTCACATCGATCCCCTTCATAACAGTTCAGTTATTGATGAACATTCACTATTGACTGAACTTTGTGATGTCAGTCATTCTAGGTGCTGAGCGGAACGATCCGCCACTGGCTCCCAAACTACTCGTTCTCAAGGAAGATGTGACGTGAAAGAAGACAACTGGGACATCATCGTCGTCGGAGCCGGCTCAGCCGGCGCAGCATTCGCCGTACGTTCGGCACAGCAGGGCAAACGCGTCCTTCTTCTCGAGGCCGGTCGCGACTATCGGTCAGCACAGATGCACGAGGCCTGGAGATCGCCGAATCCCGCGGTCGCGATCATGGATCCCGATGCCATCGACGGGATGATGTGGACCGATCTCGAGGCCACGCGCACCGAGGCACAGCCACCTGCACCGTACTGGCGCGGACGGGGCTTGGGCGGAAGCTCCTCGATCAACGGGCAGATCGCCATCCGTCCTCCTCTCGAGGACTTCGACGAATGGGCGCAGACCGGTTGCGAGGGCTGGTCGGGCGCCGAGGTGCTTCCCGCCTTCATCGCCCTCGAAGAAGACGAGGAGTTCGGCGCGGCCGTCTATCACGGGGACTCCGGACCCACTCCCATCTACCGTGCGCCTCGTGAGAGGTGGGGATCGGTCGATTCCGCCCTGGCCGATTCGGCACTGGCCGCCGGATTCCCATGGGCCGCCGACGTCAACGCGCCGCGGGCCACCGGGGTCTCTCCCTATCCGATCAACTCCCGCGATTCGCGCCGGGTCAGCGTCAACGACGCCTACCTCGAAGGGGCACGCGAGCTGCCGACGCTGACCATCCTCGGCGAGGCGACCGTCGACCGTGTCATCCTTGAGAGCGGGAGGGCCGTCGGTGTCCGAGTCCTCGTCGACGAAGTGCCCGAGGAGCGGTACGCCACTACGATCGTGCTCAGTGCCGGCGCCGTCCATTCCCCGGCCATCCTCATGCGCTCGGGCATCGGGCCCCGCGAGCATCTGAGGTCCCTCGGCATCGACTGCCGGGCCGATCTGCCCGTCGGGCAGGGTCTGCAGGATCACGCGATGGCATCGATCACTCTTCCGCTCACCGCCTCGGCGGGGGTCTCGACGCCGAACGATCGGCACACGAATGTCTGCGTACGCTGGTCGAGCGGCGACGGGAGATTCAACGATCTCATGTTCGTGTCGATGAACCAGAGCGTGATCTCCATGGCGACGGCGAACACGGGTGCCGAATACGGCGCCCTCGGGGTCTGGCTCAACCAATCGGACTCCCGCGGCAGCGTCACTCTGACCTCGGCCGACCCTCTCGACCAACCCCTCGTCGCCGAAAAGATGCTCTCCGAACCCGGTGACCGTGCGCGGTTGCGGCTGGGGGTCAGGCGCCTGGCAGAGCTGCTCGACGAGGACGCAGTCCGGGCCATCCTCGGCGGCTCCGTCGAGGAGTGCAATCCCGAGCTCTTTGCCGCACTCGACGACGACGAAGCACTCGATGCTCACCTGCTCGCCACCGTCGCCGACGCGCAGCACGGCACGAGCACATGCCGGATGGGCCGAACTGAGGATCCGACCACCGTCGTCGACGCCGATTGTCGGGTGCACGGATTCGAGAACCTCCACGTCGTCGACGCCTCCGTCTTCCCGGCGGTGCCGAGGGCGAACACCAATCTGGCAGCCATCATGGTCGGCGAACTCATGGCCGATCGCATCAAGGAGTGAGAAGAACAGTGCTGACCCTGCAGAACCACATCGACGGCGCCTGGACCGATTCGCACGATGAGCATCGTCTCAGCGTGGTCAATCCCGCCACCGAGGTCGCCGAGGCCGAATTCGGTCGCGGATGCCCGGCCGACATCGACGCGGCAGTCGCCGCAGCCAAGCGGGCCCAGCAGACCTGGGCGACGACCGCGCTCGAGGACAGAGTCGCCCGAATCCGCGACTGGGCCGATCGCATCGAAGAGCACACCGAAGAACTCGCCGAGCTCGAATGCCGAGAGATGGGCAAGCCGATCGGCATCGGCCGCGGCTTCATCGCCGCCGGCGTCGCGGGTCTACGCGCAGCGGCCGCGGAGGCGCTCGACTACCCGTTCACGACCAGAATCGAGGATCCGGACGGCGGGCACACCCTCATCGTCCGGCACCCGGTGGGAGTGGCGGCGGTCGTCACTCCGTGGAACTTCCCTGTCGCCATGGTCCTCGGCGCGCTTGGTCCCCTGCTGGCTGCGGGCAACACCCTGGTGGTCAAGCCCTCGGAGCGCTCACCGCTGTCGACGGTGAAGCTCGTCGAACTGCTCGACCTGCCCGCCGGAGTGCTCAACCTCGTGCTCGGCGACGCCCACGCCGGCGAACCGCTGGTCGCCCACGACGACGTCGGCCTCGTCCACTTCACGGGGTCGGTCGCAGCGGGGCGCGCGGTCGGGGCCGCCTCGGGGCGTGCCCTGCATCGGGCAGTGCTCGAGCTGGGCGGCAAGGACCCCGTCATCGTCGACGAGGATGTCGATGTCCCCGCTACGGCGCAGGCAGTCGCCTTCGGATCCTTCGTCAACACCGGCCAGATCTGCACGTCGATGGAGCGCATCTACGTCCACGAGGCGATCGCCGAGAAGTTCGTCGAAGAGCTGGTCTCTGCAGCCGAGGGGTTCGATTACGGTGACGGTCTCGATCCGAGTGTGATGATGGGACCGCTCGTCGATGATCGACAGCGCCGGTCGGTGCACGCCCAGATCGTCGACGCCGTCGCCAAGGGCGCCACGGTGCTCTCCGGCGGAGAGCTGCCCGAGGGAACCGGGTTCTTCTATCCGGCCACCGTCATCGCCGACGTCGACGAATCGATGGCGCTGATGACCGAGGAGACATTCGGACCCGTCGCCCCCATCACCGTCGTCTCTTCGTTCGCTGAGGGCGTAGAGCTCGCGTCCCGGTCCTCGTTCGGGCTCGCAGCCACCGTGTACTCGCGTGACCCTGACCACCTCGACGAGGCTTCACGCATTCCCGCCGGAGTCGTCTGGATCAACGCCTGGCAGGGTGGCGGCAGCATCCGTACGTACGAACCGGCGCGGGCCAGCGGGATGGGAGCCACGGGAACGACTGCGGCGTTCGATGCCGCCACGCGTCCCACGACCGTCCACATCGCTGCCGTCGACGATTGAGGCTTGGCCCAGGCATGGACTCAAGTGTCGCGGAATGGCGCGAGACTGTAGTTTGTTACAGGGCACAGATCGTCAACCCGTGAAAGGACGTTCCATGAGCAAGTTCGCTGTCACCAATGCCAACACCGGCGAAGTCGAGGAAGAGTTCGCCTCGGTTCCCAAAGAGGAGATTCCCGCCTACATCGATCGTGCCCACGAGGCACATCTGGCGTGGAAGGAGACGCCGCTGCATGAGCGCGCAGCGATCCTGCGCAAGTTCGCCGATCTCGTCGATGAGAACGCCGATGAGATGACCGACATCATCGGCCGTGAGATGGGCAAGATCAAGAAGCAGGGCCTCGGCGAGGTCGACAAGGTCGCCCGCACCGCCCGCTGGATGGCCGACAACGCCGCCACCCACCTGTCCACGACCCACCTGGCCGCCGCCGGTGCGGCCAAAAGCTATGTCGAGCACCAGCCGCTGGGCGTGCTGCTGGGCATCATGCCGTGGAACTTCCCGTACAACCAGATCGCCCGCTTCGTGCTGCCCAACCTCATGGTCGGCAACACGATCATCATGAAGCAGGCATCGATCTGCCCGAAGTCCTCGCAGTACTTCGAGGACCTCCTCACCGAGGCGGGACTGCCGAGGGGCGTGTACCAGAACATCTACCTCGATTCCTCCCACGCCGAGGAGGTCCTCAAGGACTTCCGCGTCAAGGGCTTCTCGCTCACCGGTTCCGAGGGTGCCGGTGCGTCGGTGGCCGCGATCGCCGCGAAGTACTACAAGCGCGCGGTCCTCGAGCTCGGCGGAAACGACCCGGCGGTCGTCCTCGACTCGAAGGACGTAGCCTCGGTCGCGCAGAAGCTCGTCGGGCTGCGCCTGGCGAACGCTGGCCAGGTCTGCACCTCGCCCAAGCGCATGATCGTCGTCGATGAGCTCTACGACGAATTCGTCGCGGAGGCCGTCAAGGCCGCCGAGGCTACGAAGGTTTCGGACTTCGACGACCCCGAGGTCGGTATGGGACCCGTGTCCTCCGAAGGTGCTCGTGACGAGATCATCGAGGCGATCGAGAAGGGTGTTGCCGATGGCGCGACCCTGCACACCGGGGGCAAGAAGCTTGACCGTCCCGGCTGGTTCATGTCCCCGGCCGTGCTCACCGACATCGACCCGAAGTCGGACCTGGGCTGCAACGAGCTCTTCGGACCGGCCGTGATGATCTACCGCGCCAAGGACGAAGAGGATGCTCTGCGTCTGGCCAATGACACCGAATACGGCCTCATGTCCTCGGTGTGGACCGATGACCTCGAGAAGGGTCAGGAGTTCGGCAAGAAGATCAACGCCGGCATGACCCTGATCAACAGCCACATGGAGTCCGGACCGGAGTACCCCTTCGGCGGCATCAACCGCTCCGGCTACGGCCGCGAGAACGCTCAGTGGGCGTTCCAGGCGTTCACCAACGAACACCTCATCCGCGTCCACGCCTGATCCCGTGCGCGCCCCGGTCTGAGTCCGGAGCAATAGACGACGCCCGGTCGGCTGCGAGTCATTCGCAGCCGACCGGGCGTTGTCGTTTGAGGTACTCGTGGTGGAAGCTGAGAGACTCGAGCCCCATGCACGCGGCGATGCCGGTGTCGGACCGGTCGCCTGGTCCTCAGCCGAGAGCGGGTCCGACGCGGATCGCGTCGGCGGCGTCGAGGGCGAGTTCGATGCTCTCGTCCCCGATGCTCACCGCGATCGACGAGGCGGCCGAACTGATCGATCTCACCTGCAGCTTCGTACCGATGACGATTCCCCGATCGGTGAGATAGCGCAGCAGCTCGGGTGAACGGTCGGAGACCCGGACGACCTCGACCTCGACACCCGGTGGTGTCTCCTGCAGACGCCGACTCGGGAATTCGGCGGTGCGTCCGTCAGCGTCGGGGATCGGATCCCCGTGCGGATCGCGCTGCGGACTTCCCATCGCTGCGTTCATCCGTTCGAGGACAAGATCGGACACGGCATGTTCGAGCCGATCCGCCTCGTCATGGACCTGATCCCAGGTCAGGCCCAGGGCCTCGACGAGGTAGGACTCGACGATGCGGTGACGCCTGACGATCTCGACAGCGATCCGCCGGCCCGCGTCGGTGAGCACGATCTGCCCGTAGGGTTCGTAGTCGATGTAGCCGTCGCGGGCGAGCTTCTTCAGGTTCGCCGATACCGTCGAGGCGGTCACTCCCAGCTGCTCGGCCATCTCCGTAGTGGAGGGACGACCGCCCGGCCATTCGTAGGCCTTCCAGATGAGGGTGACGTAATCCTCGACCATGCGAGTGACAGCGGGGCGCGGCATGATGGTCATTCTACGCGCGGGTACCGGCCGATTTCGGATCGGGCGCGGTTCCGACCATCGATTCGCGCTTCGGTTCGGCCGCCTCGGCGGGGGTGCGCATCTCACTGTCATCGACGGTCTCATCTGCACTCTCTCGCGGGGGACGGCGGAACGGAGCGGCGAGGGTGGGCAGGATGTCACCCCGGTGGAGGATGAGGAACACGATCGCCAGCACCGCCTGGATCGCGGAGAGGATGTAGCGCCCGGACGTATCGGTGACGAAGAACTGCAATCCGAAGAGCGCGGCGAGTCCCAGCGCGGGTGCCCAGTGGAAGCGCAGAGCCAGGATGATCGCGACGCCGAGGATGGTCTGCGTGGCCGTGAGCGTGAACTCCTCGATCTGCCGCCCGTCCAGGGGCAGCCCGAGGCCGCCGCCACCGGCGAAGTGCGCGATCGGCAGGGAGCCGACGAGCAGGCTCCACTGGTTGACCTTCGAGGCGATGAGCGTGCCGATGGCGGCCCCGCCCATGCCGCGGACGGCGAACATCGCGGCGATGATGAACTCGGGTGCTTCCGAGGCCAGCGGGGCCAGCCACTGGACGAGGAAGTAGCTGTCGATGCCGAGGCGCTCACCCGAGGCCACGAGTGCCTCGGCGAACGGTTCGGCCGAGAGCAGGATGATCGCGGCTGAGACGACGAACATGGTGACCACTGTGATCCGGCGGGCCTTCTGCGGCATGGCGACGATGAGGGCCGCGGCGCCGACGAACTCCTCGTCGTCATCTCCCGCGGCCTGTCCGGCCCGCCACAGATAGGCGGCGAAGATGAGGACGAGGGCTGAGCCGAACCAGATGGGGATGCTGCCGAGCAGCGGAATAGCGAAGGCGATCACACCGAGGATGACGAGGAAGCCGATGTCCATCCGGCTGCCCGAGTCGATGCGCAGGGAATGCTGGATGGGGGCCTTCGTCCGCTTGGCCATGCGGCGGGCGACGAGGAGGGCGATGATGACGACGAGCGGCCACCCGAAGCCGAGCAGCAGTCGGTTTGATCCGGTCATATTCGCCGCCGCGAAGTGCAGGTAATCGGGGTCAGATCCTGATCGGAACGCGTAGTAGAGGTCCACGGCGTATTCCGGGAGGACCGCGATGAGGGCGAGCAGGGCGATCGCCAGAGCACCCGAGATGTCCTTCTGCGCCGCCTCGGCGGCCCAGGCCAGGAGAAAGGCGGCCGCGACGATGGCGGCGCCGAACGCGAGGAGCTCGAGAACCGGAGCGAGTTCGACACCGGTGACGCGAAGCACCACGGCGGGTGCGGCGATGACGAGGCAGATCGCGATGCGGCGGATGATTGCGGTGGGCATATCTCAAGACTTCCCGCCGCGAATCGGGTGTGTCTACGCACAACTGAGACTTAGACGCCTCCAACAATTGCGAAAGGTGCCGGGATCCGCTTGTTTCTGGGGATCTCACGGCCCGCTGAGATGAAGTCGTGTGCCTCAGATCACCGGAGTTCGGAGAGTGCCGCGGCGAGGTATTTCGCGGAGGGGCCCGCTCCGGCATCGACGATGTCGGCGGGGGTGCCGGTCGCCACGACCCGACCGCCGTCGTCACCGGCGCCGGGGCCGAGTTCGACGACGTGGTCGGCGACGGCCACGACGCGCATATCGAGTTCGACCATGATGACCGTGTTGCCGGCGTCGACGAGGGTCTGCAGGTGTGCGACGAGCCGGTCGGCATCCGCACAATGCAGTCCGGAGGTGGGTTCGTCGAGGACGTAGAGGGTGTCACCGCGCTGGGAGCGCTGGAGCTCGCTGGCGAGTTTGACCCGCTGCGCCTCACCGCCGGAGAGTTCGGTGGCGGGTTGGCCGAGGCGCAGGTAGCCGAGGCCGACGTCGATGAGGGCGGTCAGGGAGCGCATGATGTCGAATTCGCCGGTGAAGAAGTCGTGGGCTTCCTCGACGCTCATGGCCAGCACCTCGGCGATGGTGCGTCCGCGCCACAGGATCTCCAGGGTGCTCGACTGGAAGCGGGTGCCGTGGCAGTCGGGGCACTCGGTGTAGACCGAGGGCAGGAACAGCAGCTCGACCATGACAGATCCTTCACCCTCGCAGGTGGGGCAACGTCCACCGGCGACGTTGAACGAGAAGCGGCCGGGCTTGTAACTGCGCTCTCTGGCCTCGGGGGTCTCGGCGAAGCGCCGGCGCACATGGTCGAACAGGCCGGTGTAGGTTGCGACGTTGGACCGGGGCGTGCGACCGATGGGCCTCTGATCGATGCTCACCACCCGTCGGATCCCGGTGAGTTCCCCGGTGACGGTGCCATCAAGGTCCTCGGGTTCGTCGGCGAGCAGGAGTGCGTCATCATCGGACGCCGGTTCGTCAGCAGTGGTGGAGGTGCCCAGTCGGTCGCCGACGAGGGCCGGGAGAACCTGACTGACGAGGCTGGACTTTCCCGATCCCGATATTCCGGTCACGGCGGTCAGTGAGCCCAGCGGCAGGTCGAGGCTGATGTCGTGGAGATTGTTGCGGCGGATGTTCGCAAGTTTCATCCAGCCTCGTGGATGCCGGGGTTCGTGGGGTTCGAGTCCGCGTCCGCCGAAGACATAGCCCCTGGTCACGGATTCGTCGATCTCGGCAAGTCCGGCCGTCGGCCCGCTGTAGAGGACGTCCCCGCCGCGTTCGCCGGCCCCGGGCCCGATGTCGACGAGCCAGTCGGCATGCCTCATGATGTCGACGGAATGTTCGACGACGAAGAGGCTGTTCCCGCGGTCCTTCAACCCGTCGAGGATGCCCAGTAGGGCATCGACGTCCTGCGGGTGGAGGCCGGCGGAGGGTTCGTCGAGCACGTAGACGACGCCGAAGAGATCCGAGGTCAGTTGGGTGGCCAATCGCAGCCGCTGCAGCTCACCGCCGGACAGCGTCGGTGTGGTCCGATCGAACGAGAGGTACCCGAGGCCGAGGTCGACGATCGGGCGGAGCCGGTCGATGAGACCCTCGCCGAGGCGGACGAATGCGGCAAGCTTGTCCGCCGAGGGGTGATCGTCTGTGTCCATGGTCGCCTTCGCCGAGGCGACCTCATCGCGAAGGACGGACATGAGTTCATGCAGCGGCAGGGCGGAGAATTCGGCGATGTCGAGACCGGCGATCGTCACCGACAGAGCGTCGGGCCTGAGTTTCTTTCCGTGGCACACGGGGCAGGGACCGGCACTGAGGAACTCGGCGACGCGACGCTTCATCCCGGCACTCTTCGTGTTCGCGAACGTGTCGAGCACGTACTTCCGGGCTCCGACGAAGGTTCCCGAATAGGTCGGTTCGGCGCCTGCTGCGATCGCTTCGCGCGCTTCGTCCAGCGTCAGCCGGGAGTGGACGGGAAGGTGCGGAGTCTCCTCGGTGTAGAGGATCCAATCGCGGTGTTCGCGCGGCAGGTCCTGCCAGGGGACATCGACGTCGTAGCCGAGAGCGACGAGCACATCGCGCAGCTGGTGGCCGTGCCAGGCCTTCGGCCAGGAAGCGATGGCGCGCTCCCGGATCGTCAGCGTCGGATCCGGGACCATCTTGTCCTCGGGCACCTCGTAGACGCGGCCGATTCCGTGGCATTCCGGGCAGGCACCTTCGACGGTGTTCGTCGAAAAATCCTCGGCCAACAGCATCGACTGTCCCTCCGGGTACCGTCCCGCCCGTGAGTAGAGCATGCGCACGAGGCTGGACACCGTGGTGATGCTGCCGACGCTCGAGCGTGCGCTGCGCCCGCCGCGCTGCTGCTGCAGGGCGACGGCCGGCGGCATTCCCGTGATCGAATCGACGTCGGGGACCCCTGCCTGGTCGATGAGCCTGCGGGCATACGGTGCCACGGATTCGAGGTACCGCCGTTGGGACTCGGCGAAGAGAGTGCCGAAGGCCAGGGAGGATTTGCCCGATCCGGACACTCCGGTGAACACGACGAGCGCATCCCGGGGCACGGTGAGGTCGACGTTGCGCAGGTTGTGTTCCCTGGCCCCGCGGACCCGCACGTCCGGCTGGATCTCGGTCGAGGATGTCGGATCCGCGGGCACAGAGGAGGTCATGAGGTCACCGTACCAAGGTCGGGACCTCCGATCACCGAGGTGGCCGACGACAGAACCCCTCGTTCCGGGAAATTCGGAACGAGGGGTTCGATGGGCCTCAGCCGGCCGCAGTCAGGGGCCGACCGTCATTCGGCGGGGCCGACCGTCATTCGGCGCGGCTGGCCTCGGTCGGTTCGACCACCTCGGCGGGATAGTCGTCCTGATCCTCGGGCTTGCGGATGAAGAACGCGAGGACGACGGGGACGATCGCGATGACCGTCGCCAGCAGGAACGCGGCGTGCCCGCCGGGGGCTCCCGCCTCGGGGACGGACTTGCCGTCGGCCTGGCCGGCATGCAATGCAGCGGAGTAGATCGAGATGAGCAGCGCGGTTCCGGCGGCTCCCGCAACCTGCTGCAGGGTGTTGAGCGCGGCCGAACCGTGCGAGTACAGGTGGCGGTCCAACGACCCCAGTGACGCGGAGAAGAGCGGAGTGAACGAACCCGCCAGGCCCAGGGACATGACGATCTGGATGATGATGAGCAGCCAGATCGGCGTGCCCACCCCGGCCGTCGAGTACGCGAACATCGAGGAGGCGATCATGATCGTGCCGGGAACGAGCAGCGTCTTGGGTCCGCGAGCGTCATAGATCCGACCCATCACAGGGCCGAGCAGGCCCATGAGCACCGACCCCGGCAGGAGCACGAGACCCGACTGGGTGGCGCCGAGGCCGACGACGCTCTGCAGGTACAGGGGCAGCAGAGAGAAGGTGCCGAACATCGACAGTGCGACGACGGCCATGATGATGACCGAGAAGACGTAGTTGCGCGAGTTGAACACGCGCAGGTCGAGCAGGGCGCGATCGCTCTTCTGCAGGACGAGCTGACGCCACACGAAGAGAGCGAGGAAGACGACTCCGCCGCCGATCGTCGCCCATGCCAGGGTGCTCGTCGATCCGCCGCCTGCCTCACCGCCGTGGCCGCCGCCGAACCGGCTGAGGCCGTAGACTATGCCGCCGAAGGCGAACACGGACAGGATGATGGAGACGATGTCGATGGGGGCGTGAGTCGACTCGCCGAGGTTGGTCATCCACTTCGCGCCGAGTGCCAGTGCGATGAGCGCGATGGGCAGGATGATTCCGAAGAGCCAGCGCCAGCCGAGCGAATCGAGGACGATGCCCGACATCGTCGGTCCGATGGCCGGTGCCAATGAGATGACAAGGCCGACTCGACCCATCATCCGACCGCGCGAATGTGCCGGGACCACGTTCATCATCGTGGTCATCAGCAGGGGCATCATGATGCCGGTTCCTGCGGCTTGGACGATGCGTCCGATGAGGAGCAGGATGAATCCCTGCGAGACGAGGCAGATGAGCGTGCCGGTGGAGAACAGGATCATCGCGGCCAAGAAGATCTGACGCGTGGTGAAGCGCTGGAGGAGGAAACCGGTCGTCGGGATGACGACGGCCATGGTGAGCATGAACGCGCTGGTCAGCCACTGGCCGAGCTCCGGAGGGATGCCGAGGGCCTTGTTGAGCTCGGGGATGGCGATGGCCATCGTCGTCTCATTGAGAATGGCTACGAAGGCAGCCACGAGCAGCAGCCAGATGACTCGCATGCCGGCCGGGTCGATGGTGTCGCTATGCTGTGTCTGCGCCTGTGCGGGTGAGCTGTCGCTGGACAAGACGGTGCTCCGTTCGGATGTGTCTGAATGGCCCGGGGTGTGGGCGGAGGTCGCACGCAGATGCCGAATCGACGCGCAGACGAAGGGGTCAACAGCATCTCAGACTAACGTATTCCCGTTTCGCGCCGACAGTGGGGAGAACCCTATTCTGTCGACCGTCCGGTCCTCATCTCCTCCGAATGCCTGGTTGCTGCCGATTCGCCGCCGATCTGCTCTGCGACAGCGTCGAGACTGCGGGTGAGTTCGCTGATCCTGTCCTCGAGTCGGCGAACGTGGGCGACCGTCGCCGCTTGGTTCTCGTCGACATTCGTCGAGACCTTCTCAACGATCCATGAGGCGAGCGTTCCCGTGACGACACCGAGCAGCGCGATGCCTCCGAGCATGAGGCACACCGCCAGCGTCCTTCCCACTCCGGTGACAGGTGTCATATCGCCGTAGCCGACAGTCGTGATGGTCACGAACGACCACCAGATGGCGTCTCCCATCGTGTTGATCGCAGAGTCCGTGTGCCGTTCGGCATCGAGCACGGCCAGCGAGGCGGCATAGACGAGCAGCGCCGACGCCGAGGCGGTGTAGATGAGGATCCGGCCCCGAACCGCAGTCCCGATCGTCCGATTGAGAACGTGCAGAACGGTGATCGCTCTGAGCACGCGCAGTGGACGCAGCAGCGGGAGGACGATGACGACGAGTTCGAAGAGATGATGGACGAACCACTCCCACCGTCGCTGCGCGAGGATGAGATTGACGGCGTAGTCGACGATGAAGACGAGCCAGGAGGCGAACACTATCCCGTAGGCGATGTCTCCGGCTCGCCCGGTCGGCTCTCCGATGACCTGCCAGCTGTACGCGGCGAGAAAGATCACCGCCGTGGTGATGAGCGGCCATTCCATGATGTCCTGCCAACGTTGCGATGTCACGCGTCGACTCTAGCAGTGCCTTCCGGACATCGACGATGACACGTTCCATGACCGATGAGCCGGCGTTCTCTGCCGACCCTTCGGTACCGCTCATCGCCGGCGCAGACGACGAAAGCTCCGAACCGCAATCGGTTCGGAGCCTTCGTTCTACGAGTGCTGTCTCAAAACTACTCGAGTGGAGGTAAGGGGACTCGAACCCCTAACCCTCTGCTTGCAAAGCAGATGCGCTACCAATTGCGCCATACCCCCGAAATGGGTTCACACCCTCACACCGAGTCGGTGTGTTCGGACCATTCGGCCTGGGCACCCTGGTTGCGGTGCCGCCACCCGAAGAATACTCCCAGTCCCACTACAGTGAGACCGCTGAGAATCCATCTTCTCATGATCCTCCTCGAAAAGAAATCCTGTTGTGACAGGACGTGGGCCTACCTGGACTTGAACCAGGGACCTCTTCGTTATCAGCGAAGCGCTCTAACCGCCTGAGCTATAGGCCCTTATCGGGTGAACCCGAAGTAAAACAATACCCATCGACCGCAGCCAAACACAAATCGGCGAACCGTGACCCCTCTCACACCCTCCCCTTATTGCTACCTGA
>NZ_JAJB01000043.1:0-62501 GCF_000583215.1 Brevibacterium sp. VCM10 | reverse complement strand
CCCCCGTCAGGTAGCAATTAATGGTTGTTTAGGAGGGCGAGGAAGTCGTCGACTCCGGTGAGGTCGATGTCGTTTCGCCGTCTGGTTTCCCACGCTTCCCGGGTCAGGCGCCAGCGTTGGATGAGGCCCGGCTCGCCGCGGCGGATGTCCCATTCGACGCCGTTGTGCTCATATCCCAGGTTCTCGGATACTCGGTTCGACCCGACGTTGTCGACGAAGGCATCGGAACCGGCCTCTCTCGCCCCGAGTCCGGCGAAGGCGAGATGCAGCAGAGCACTGCGCATCTCCGTACCGAGGCCGCGACCACGCACATCCGTCGACAGCCAGGAGAAAGAGGCGAAGGTGCCGCAGGTATCGAACTTCTCGGCAATGAGGTCCTGCATCCCCACGAGCTCACCGTCGACGATCACGGCGAACGCCAACCGGAACTCGGCGGGAGAGAATCGCCCGCGTCCGCGCCACACACTCTGGAGCCATCTGCTCACCCGCACGTCCGGGTCGGATTCGTAGAACGACATCGGATCATCGTAGGGAGCGGGTTCCGCGAAGACCTTGCCATCGCGGACCAGCGGAGCAAGTTCCGCCAACCTCTCATCACTGGCACCGACGAGCTCGAGTCGGGGCGTCCTCACCCGAATCTGCAGTGGCGGGTAGCCGATCATGCCACCAACCTAAGCCAGCCGGACCGAATCCACAATGGTCAGGCGACTGCGGGTAGCGTGGGGATCGACTCCCAGATGCCGATGACAGGTGGTGGCCCATGACCGAACCCGATCACCCGACCCCGACGACCGTCCTCTTCGATCTCGGCAATGTGCTCATCGGCTGGGACCAGACAGGGCCGCTGGCCGATCGCATGAGTGCCGAGGACTGGCAGTCCTTCGCCGAGGCGGCCGACTTCCCCGCGCTCAATACCGCAGCTGATTCCGGGGTTCCGATCACCGAGATCATCGAACGCGCCGCCGAGGCGGATCCCCGCCACGGTGAGATCGTCGCCGGGTACTACGAGAACTTCGAGAAGTCGCTGACCGGTCCGATCGACGGCATGGCCGAGATCGTCGCGCAGCTGCGCGACTCCGGCATCCGCCTGCTCGGACTCTCGAACTGGTCGGCCGAGACCATCCACCATGCCCCCGTCGTCGCCCCGGCGATCAGCGAACTCGAAGACATCGTCGTCTCGGGCCGAGTCGGCCTCGTCAAACCCGATCCGGCGATCTTCGAACTGACCCGGGACCGTTTCTGCCTCGACCCGGCCCGGACGGTCTTCGTCGATGATCTGCCCGCCAACGTAGAGGCAGCTGAGCGCCTCGGCTTCATCGGCCACGTGTTCTCAGGAGCCGCCTCACTGCGCACGGACCTGTCCGAACGGGGTCTGCTCGCTCAATAGGGTGCTAAACTCGCGCCGCCCGGGCAACACCCCTGAACGGGCTCCTCACCCGCTTATCCTGTGAGAAATGTCCGCGTCGTCACCGTCGGTGCGTCGAACGCTGGGCCGAAGTCGAATATCACCCCTGATCGCGCCGAGCTGCTGCTCAACGTCCGCACCTACGACACTGCGGTGCGCAAGAGAGTCGTCGCGTCGATCGAGCGGATCGTCCGCGGCGAATGCGAGGCCGCCGGGACGCCGAAGGAACCGACCTTCGAGTACTTCGACCAGTTCCCGCTGACGGTCAACAGCGAGGCGGTCAATGACACCATCACCGAGGCGGTCCAGGAGGCGACACCTGCGACCGCGTCGGACCGCGGTCTCTCCTACGAGATCTTCTCGTGTGGTTCGGGCATCCGATCCCGGTCATAGGTGATCGTCGAATACCCGTGGGGAATCGGAGTGCCGTTGGCATCGACCCCGACGAACACGATCTTGTCGATGCTGAGGATGGATCTGCGCGTGATCATATTGCGCACCCGGGCCCTCATCGTCAGTGAGGTTCGCCCGAAATGCGTGGCGATGAGTCCCATCTCGATGAGATCGCCCTCCCTGGCCGAGGCCTGGAAGTCGATCTCCGAGATCAGCTTCGTCACGACCCGGTGGTTGCCGAGCTGGATGATGGCATAGATCGCAGCTTCCTCGTCGATCCATCTGAGCAGGCTGCCGCCGAAGAGGGAACCGTTGGCGTTGAGGTCTTCGGGCCGCACCCATTTGCGGGTGTAGAAGTTCATGCTTTCCGCATGGTGGGCGGGACTCGCGGGCTGGCCGACGGGACTTTCGGTGAACTGTGCCGTGTCTGTCATGGGATCAGGCTAGCGAGGCGATGTTTCGCCCTCGTTTCGATCGCGTCACCGCTTTTCGACGTCATCCTTCAACGCCGTGAGAGTCCGCCGGATATTCAGTCGCTGGAAGTCCGCGAAGCTCCTTCCGCGTGTGACGATGTGGTCGAAGACCCAGGCCAGAGGGTCAGGCCAGCCTCGGCGGTCATCGGTCCACGTCTCGGTCACTCGAGTCACCTCACCGAAGTCCTCGAAGTCGTACGCCCAGCTGGCATTCGCTCCTTCGAGGCTCGGCGTGCGGGGGCCGATCCGGCGCACCGTGAAGGCGAAACGCCTGCCCGGTACGGATTCGGTGACGACGCATTCGGTCACCCAGGTCGCCGGCCCGCGTCGGTTCGTCCCTTCGAAGACATCGCCTGTCTTCAGGGGACCTGCGGATGACTGAGTGCTGGCTCCGGTGTTCTCCGGACTCCATCGGGCCATCTGGGTCGGATCGGCGATCTGCTCCCAGAGCGCGGTGGCGTCGACTCCGATCACCATACTGTCGCTGACCTGCATGGTTCTGGCCATCGTCGTCTCGTCCCCTCTCGATTGCGCTTGTTCCGCCGGTCGACTTCACATGTGGACCCATTCAAACACGGCCGCCGCAACCACCTGAGTCACGAGATCTCGGGGCGGTCAGGATTCGCGAGTTCCCTGACGAGGATGCGGGCGAGGGCTCCGAGCCGGAATCGCTCGGGGATCACGGTTCTGATGCCCTGTTCATGCAGCGGTGCTGCGGTGACGTCGCCGACTGCTGCCGCCACCACCGATTCGTTGAACGCCTCGATCACGGCCGACAGCAGTCCCTGCTCCTCGGCGGCGGTGAGAAATGCTGCCGCCCCGGGTGCTGAGGTGAAGGCCACGGCATCGCTCCTGCGCTCCGCGACGAGGCCGACCGCGTCGATCACGGCGGCCGGATCGGGCGCCGGCCCCCACCGGTAGATGACGAGGGAGCAGACATCGGCACCTGCTGCGGCGAAGGCATCATCAAGTCCGTCGGCGCCGGCACCGTGATGCTGTACGGCGATGCGCTGACAATCCACGCCCTCGCCGAGGAGGACCTGCTGGATCTCTGCGCTCGTCTCGGATTCCGCGACCCAGTGAGCACTCAGTCCGGCTGCCTGAATCGCTCCGCGTGCCTTGGGACCGCGGGCGTATATCCGTGCTCCGGCGAGCATCGAGTGCCACTCCTCGCGCAGACCCGCGGTTTCGGCCACGTCACCCCAGCCGGTGAATCCAACGCCGGTCGTAACCACGACGATGTCCGGCCGGGCCTCGATGAGTTCACGGGTGCGGGTGACGAGTTCAGGGTCGTCGATATGCGGGATGACGGACAGGGTCGGGGCGTGCACGATCCTGGCACCGTGACGCTCGAGGGCGGAGGCAAGCTGCTGCGCGCGCCGCCGAGCTGTGAGCACGATGCGACGTCCGGCCAGCTCGTCGCCGACGTCAGTTTGGGGCTGGTTCATGCTCATATCCTGGTCGCGCCGCCTCACCGGGGCAACTTTCGTCCTTCGAGGGCAGCCTGGTGGGCGAGCATCTCATCCTTGAGTCCCTGCACGACGGCGGCGATGGCCGGCCGGCGCATCGAATCGGGCCTGAGCACCATCCAGTAGGGCAGGCGCTCGGCCACCTCGTCGGGGAAGAGCCGGATGAGGTCGGGGTGCCGGTCGGCCATGAAACACGGGAGGAATCCGATTCCGGCTCCCGCCCGGGTCGCTTCGACGTGGACGAAGACGTTCGTCGAGGTCAGCGCATCCTTCATCTCGGGAAACAGCCGCCTCGGCGCGTCGAGGTCGTCGACCTGGAGCATCGAATCGACGAAATAGACGAGTCGATGGTCGCTCACGTCCTCCGCCGAGGCGGGGGTGCCGGTGGACGCCAGATAGTCGCGTGAGGCGTAGAGGCCGAGTTCGTAGTCACCGAGCCTGATCGCCTCCGCCCGGTGCACGCGCGGTTCCCCGACGACGACCTCGATGTCGAGACCGGACCGTTGCTGCAGGGCCTGCCTGGTGACGGTGACGATCTCGACACTCAGCCCGGGGTGCCGACGTCGCAGCTTCGCGACCGCCGGGGAGGCGATATAGGCGCTGAACCCGTCCGTCGCGGTCATCCGCACCACTCCGGACACCGTTTCCGGACCCTGGCCGGGACTCTCGAGTTCGGCGACCGCGGTCTCCATCTGTTCGGCCACCGCGACGGCTCGTTCCCCGAGATCGGTCAGCTCCCATCCGTCGTCCGAGCGGGCCAGCACGCGTCCGCCCAAAGACTTCTCCAAGGCGGCGATGCGACGGGAGACCGTCGAATGGGTGAGCCCGAGGTTGTGTGCCGCCGTCGTGAATTTGGCGGTGCGGGAGACGGCCAGCAGCACGAGCAGATCGTTGGGAGTGGTGTCCATGCCTGCAATAGTAGGCGGGCTTACTCAACGCTGTGCGTCGGCAGCACAGCACGCGTTTCGGCACCCGTCGTCGACCGGATCATCTTCAGCACAGCACCCTTCTGTACGCTCACCGGTGAGAACCGCAGCCGAAACCGCGCAACAGGCGTCCCCTCGCCAAGCTTCGACTCCTTCCCGAACGGCGAAGACCGCGATGATGAGAGCTGCGACGGAATCGGCCCAGGCCCACCCGAGCAGGCTGTTGAGCAGGACTCCGATCAGCACTGCAGCACTGAGATAGGTGCAGATGAGGGTCTGCTTGGAATCAGCGACAGCCGTAGCAGATCCCAGTTCTCGTCCCGTCCTCCGCTCGAACCAGCTGAGGAACGGCATGACCAGCAGGCTGAGTGCGGCGATGATGATGCCGACGGTCGAATGTTCGGGCTGGCGCAGGCCCACCATGGACAGAACAACGTCCACGCTGACGTAGACCGCGAGTGCGAAGAAAGATACTGCGATGACGCGCAGAGCGACCCGTTCCCGGCGCTGGGGTTCCGGTGCCGAGAACTGCCAGGCAACCGCTGCGGCAGAGAGGACCTCGACAATCGAATCGAGTCCGAACCCGATGAGAGCCGCCGAGGAGGCTGCTCCGCCTGCGGCAATGGCAACGAACGCTTCAATCACGTTCCAAGTGATGGTGATGGCAACGATGATCCGGATCCGCTTCCGCAGAACTGCTGCTCTGTCCCTTCGCGGCGCAGTCTCGGTCATCGGCTCGGTCCAGCGTCACAGCAGCCGGCCACCGTGCAATTGGAATCGGCACACGGCGCGTTCTCATCGACTGCCAGAGTCGTCTCGACAAGAGCAGTGAGTGCTGTTGCCAGATGAGGATCGGCGATCTCGTAGCGCGTGCGCCGGCCTTCAGGTTCGGCCACCACGATTCCGCATCCTCGCAGGCAGGCGAGGTGGTTCGAGACATTGGTGCGCGTCAGTCCCAGATCATTTGCCAAGCGCGCAGGATAGCCGGGCTCGGAGAGAAGCGACAGCAGAATCCGTGAGCGTGTGGGATCGGCCATCGCGCGGCCCAGGCGCTGCATGGCATCGACACGGGAGGCAATAGTCAGCATATGCTGACTATACAGCCTGTGCTGATTTGTTGTCGCGGGTCGCTCACGACGGAATGAAGGTCTTTCCGACGTCTGCCGCCCGGTCGTCAGCGCACGTGCTGCTGCGACGGCGAGCGCGTCCAGCGCAGCAGCACGACGATGAGACAGATGAGGAACACGATCCCCGAGGTGACCAGTCCGGTGACGAGGATGCCGATATCGGCAGGCAGATCCACGTCCTCGGCTGGTTTGGTCGGCGCTTTCCCTTCCGGATCGATGAGGACGGAGATCGTGTCGCCCTCATCGAAGTCGTCGAATCCGTCCTTGCCGCGGTAGATCAGCGGTTCGGCGACGGGGGTGCCGTCGATGCGTTCGAGACTGTACGTGTGCGTATAGACCTTCCGGGCATGTCTGCCGTTCGAATCATGCTCGGTCGTCACATCGACCTCGTGGTCCATGACGACCACCTCGGTGACCTCACCCGCCTGCGACAAGGCCACATCCTCGGCGAGCATCACCGAGCCGATGAACGCAATGGCGACGAACGGCCCCGTGAACCAATACGCCCAGGCAGTGCCCATGATCGCTCTCATCGCCAGAGTGACACCGACGAAGAAGACGCACCCGAGGATGATGGTCACCAGCAGCACGGACGGGAACAGGTACCCGACGGCGAAGACCAGTCCGATGCCGACGAGGAACACAGCACCGGTGATGACGATGCTCAGCGGGTTCCGGCTGCCCTGATTCCAGCGGCTGCCGCTCGCACTGCCGCCCGTCACTGCGGCATGTTGACGAATCGAGACTTCGCGCCCTGGAACGCCACGGGGATGTCCATCGTCGGACCGGCGCGGTGCTTGGCGACGATGATGTCGGCCTCACCGGCACGTTCGTGTTCCTTGTCGTACATGTCCTCACGGTGGATGAGGAGGACCATATCCGCGTCCTGCTCGATCGAACCGGACTCACGCAGATCGGAGATCATCGGCCGCTTGTCCGTGCGCTGCTCACTGCCGCGGTTGAGCTGGGACAACGCGATGACCGGAACCTCGAGCTCCTTGGCCAGCAGCTTGAGCGAACGCGAGAACTCCGAGACCTCCTGCTGGCGGGATTCGACGCGTTTGCCCGAGGACATCAGCTGCAGGTAGTCGACGCAGACCATCTGCAGATTGTGCTGCTGTTTGAGCCGTCGGCACTTCGCGCGGATCTCGGTCAGCGCCATGTTCGGCGAATCGTCGACGAACAGCGGCGCATTGTTGATCCGGGCCTCCGTCGCGGCCAGGGTCGTCCAGTCGTGCGGGCTGAGTTCGCCGCGGCGCAGGTTCTGCAGCGGGATCTCCGACTCCGCCGAGAGCAGACGCATGACGAGTTCGTTCTTGCCCATCTCGAGCGAGAAGAACACGGCGGCCGCATCGTTGTGGATCGCAGCCGAACGGATGAAATCGAGCGCCAGAGTCGACTTGCCGACACCGGGGCGCGCGGCGATGACGATCATCGTGCCCGGGTGCAGACCGTTGGTGAGGTTGTCGAACTCGGTGAAACCGGTGGGCACACCCGCCGTCTGCCCATCGGTGTTGCCGTTGCGTTCGATCTCCTGGGCGACCTCGCCGAGGATGTCGGAGAGGATGACATAGTCCTCCGTCGTATGGCGTTCGGTGACCTTGTAGATCTCCGCCTGCGCGGAGTTCACGACGTCATCGGTGTCGCCTTCGGCGTCGTAGCCCATCTGGACGATGCGGGTTCCGGCCTCGACGAGGCGACGCAGCACGGCCTGTTCGCTGACGATCGCGGCATAGTAGCCGGCATTGGCGGCGGTCGGGACCGACGAGATTAGGGTGTGCAGGTAGGCGGCACCGCCGACGCGGGCGAGGTCACCGGTCTTCGTCAGGTAGTTCGCCACCGTCACCGAGTCCGCGGGCTCACCCCGGGAATAGAGGTCGAGGACCGCCTCGTAGATGGTTTCGTGAGCTGGCTTGTAGAAGTCATCGCCATTCATCGTCTCGACGCAGTCGGCGATGGCGTCCTTCGACAGAAGCATCGCACCGAGCACGCTCTGCTCGGCCTCGACGTCCTGCGGAGGGGTCCTCAGACCGTCATAGCCCTGGTCGTTGCTCACTCGATTTCCTCTTCCTCACAGCATCGGATCGCCCACCCTCATGTGGTGCGCTCCAACTGTACCCGGAGACCCGGGGAGGGTCCCATCGGCTCGACACCTGCCATCGTAGGATGCGGCACTGACGTAGAAGCTCAGTCCCGAGACTTCCCGAATCTCAGTCCCGAGACCTCCCGGCCGTGGCCACGGAGTGCAGAATCGGCTTCGTCAGCTGCAGTCCACCGCGGATGATTCCGATGCCGACGACCACGGTGAGCAGGATCGTGAGGAAGGTGACCGGCTTGAACACGAGCGCGGCTCCGGCCAGGGGCAGGACGAGCAGCAGCCCGAGGCCTCCGGCCAGCAGGGACACCCAGATCGCCGGGGCCATGACGGCGCGGACCAGCGCACGGTGCAGAAGCCTGGGATCGGCGCCGGCGGCATAGAGATCGGAGAAGGTGTCGGCTCGGTCGTAGATGTCGGCGACCTGGTTGATCACCGCCGAGACACCGATGAGCACGATCGCGATGCCCATGACGAGCAGCACCCCGGTGAACATGTCGTGGAAGAGGTGGGTCTCGGCCTCGCTCACTCCCACTTCAGAGTCCTCGGCGGCGTCGATTCCGAGCTGGGACAGGGCGACCCCGGACCCGCAGACGGCTGCGGTGAAGGCCGCCATCGCCAGGCCGGAGACCCGGCGCCAGAACCGTTTCGGTTCGTCGGAGACCAGTCGAGCGGCGATGAGGCGCTCCGGGGTGGCCGCGCGACGGCCGGACAGGTGGGCGAACCAGCGGATGAGGAGACCGCCGACGAGGTCGACGACGACGAGTCCGAGGGCCAGGAAGCCGACGGTCACACCGAGGACGACTCCGAGACCGAGGTCGGCCTTCGTCAGCGCGAAGACGATCGGCAGCGCGATGACGGCGGCGACGGCGACGATGACACGGCCGAGCGGGAACTTCCGTTCCAGACTCTTCGTCCGCACGCCCAACGGGGAGACCGCGACCTTGCGCAGACCCAGCAGGGCCGAGCCCGCGCAGACCAGGGCGAGGAAGACGACCACGAAGAGGATGAACCACGCGGGCATGAGCATGTTCTGGTACCCGATGGGTTCGCCCATGAAGTGGATGAAGCTGACCGGCAGCGCCAGTCCCAGGTAGCCGAGCACCCCGAGGATGATGCCGGCCAGGGCCGGGATCAGCGGTTCGGCCACGGCGAGCGCGGTGATCTGGGACCGTCTGGCCCCGAGCAGCGACATCGTCGACAGCCGTTCGTCCTGCCGCCGAGCCGACAGGGTCGCCGACGCCGATGCCAGAGTGGCCGCGGGGATGATCAGCAGAGCCGTGCCCAGCCCCGCCAGGGTCTTGTACATGATGTCGAGACCCTGATCCGCGGGATCGGGACTCGGCGGGATCTGGAAGAACATCCAGGCCCCGGCGGCCACGGTGAGGAACAAAGTGGCACACGCGAAGAACGCGGCAGCCACGAGCAGGGAACTCGCCGACGTCAGCGATCTGCGTCCGAGGACGAGGGGAACGGCTGTCAATGACGTGGACATCGTGTCTCCTCTCAGGCCATGGTCGCCTCGGCGGTGGCCCGATTCTCGGGGACCGCCTCGGCGAGGGTGCGGGTGTCGGGGTCGATCTCGGTCACCCGGCGGACGAGTGGGCGGGTGACCTGCAGTCCCAGCCACACCATCGCGACCCCGCCCACGAGGACGGCGGCGACGGTTCCGATGGTCAGCGGATCACCGAGGTCGCTCACCGAAGCCATCAGCCAAGCGAGGATCCCGCCGAGGAACAGGGAGACGACGGTGACCAACACGATCGGCGACATCACGGCGTTGACGGTCACCCGGTGCATCATCTGCTGGGTCATGCCGGCGGCGTGGAGCTCGCGGTAGGTCTGAGCCCGGTCGAGGATGTCAGCGGCCTGGTTGATCGTGGCCGAGACGATGACGAGGACGAAGGCGATGACCAGGGTGAGGATGAGCCCGGTGAAGATATCGTCGCCGAGGTGGACGTACGGTCCCATGACCGCGCGGTCCTCGGCGGAGAAGTCCTCCTGACCGCTGCGCATCATGGCCGTTCCCGCCCCGCCGACGACGGCGATGAACGTGATCATCGCCAGCCCGGCGACCCGGCGCCAGTACTGTCCGGGAGCGTCGGCGATCATTCCTGCCGCCATCACCGAGGCGGGACCGCGGGCGATTCTGCCGGCGATGCCGGCGTGGACGCGGATGCACAGGACGCCGATGACGCTGATGAGCAGGAGGGTGATGCCGATCGTGGCGATGCTCGCCATGATCGTCACCGCCATCGGCATCTCCATCTGGGTGGAGATGTAGGTCGCGATGGCCACGACGAGGATGAGCAGGATGGCCGTGATGACGCGGGCCAGGGGGAATCTCCGGGGCAGCGACCGGGTGCGCACGCCCAGCGGGGAGATCGTGATCTTGCGCAGGCCGATGAGCGAGGCGATCAGGCAGACGGCCAGGAGGCCGGCGACGACCGCGGCGAGCAGCCAGATCGGCATGAGCAGTACCTGGTAGCCCAGGGGTTCGCCGACGAACGTGATGAAGCTCAGCGGCCAGGCGACCAGCAGGTAGCCGCCGATTCCGGCGAGGATGCCCAGCGAGGCGGGGATGAAGGGTTCGGCGACGGCGACGAGGCGGATCGTGCTGCGTTGTGCCCCGAGCAGGGACAGGGTGGAGAGTCGTTCGTCCTGACGGCGGGCGCTCAATTTCGCCGAGGCGACCCCGAGGCTGGTCGCGGGGACGACGAGGAAGACCGTGGCGAGGACGGCGAGGAGCTGGTAGAGCTCGGCCACCTCGCCGTATCCGGTGACCTCGGGGCGGTCGATGAACGCCCAGGCGCCGGCGGCCACGGTGAGGAAGATTGTCGAACAGGAGAAGAACGCGATCCCGACGAGCCGCGACGTCGTCGAGGTCAGGGACTGCTTGGACAGGAGGAGGGGAAGGAGATTCATCACTGTGCGGCTTCCTGCAGTGCGGAGTCGGCGACGATGCGGCCATCGGCGAGCCTGACGACCCGGGAGCAGCGGGCGGCGACGTTCTCATCGTGGGTGACGACGACGAGGGTGGATCCGCGTCCGACGGTGGAGCCCAGCAGCTCGGTGAGGACTTCATTCGAGGTGCGGGAGTCGAGGGCACCGGTCGGTTCGTCGGCGAAGGTGACGACGGGCTGGGTGACCTGGGCGCGGGCGATCGCCACTCTCTGCGCCTGTCCGCCGGAGAGCTGTCCGATCCGCTTGTGTCCGTGGTCGCTCAGACCGAGGCGGTCGAGCCAGGCCCGGGCGTGCTGGGTGGCGTCCGAGCGGCTCATACCGGCGAGCATGGCGGCGAGCGCGACATTGTCGATGGCGGTGAGTTCGGGCAGGAGCAGCCCTTGCTGGAAGACGAAGCCGAAGACCTCGCGGCGCAGGGCGGTGCGGCCGGATTCCTTGAGGGAGGTGATCTCGGCGGCGGCGCTGCGGTCGGTCGGCGACAGGCGGATGTGACCGTCGTCGGGGCTGATGATGCCGGCCAGGCAGTGCAGAAGGGTCGTCTTGCCGGAGCCGGAGGGTCCCATGATGGCCACGGATTCGCCGAGGCCGATCGTCAGGTCGACTCCGGCGAGGGCGTACGTCTGATTGAAGTGCTTCGTGACGGTGCCGGCGGTGATGATGGCGGGGTGCTGGGGCGAAGAGTTCTGGGTAATCGGGTGCTGAGATGCTGACTGCTGCGCTGCGGCAGGATGCTGTGAAGAAGTCATGTCTCCATGTTTTCGCCCAACGGGCCTTGGCACTATGCAGTCAGCCCGTCAGCCGGTGCGGGATTTCCCAACCTCCGTTGACGGAAAACCGAGGTCAGGGCACCGTGCTTGACAGTCTTCCGACACCAGCTCATCGACATGCGAGATCCGGGCTGGCTGCCCGTGGTCCCGCCCGACCGAACAGGTCTACTCCTTCGACGTCTGGATCGTCTCCGCCGCAGAGGACCGGGCAACCTCGGTGCGGGTCTGCCGATCTCACCCCGGCAGGAGCACGATGACGGTGTGGATCACGAGGCCGACCAGCGCGCCGATGACGGTGCCGTTGATGCGGATGTACTGGAGGTCGCGGCCGACGTAGAGCTCGATGCGCTCGGCAGCTTCCTTCGCGTCCCAGCGTTCGATGGTGTCGGAGATGACGCTGGCGATCTCTGGGCCGAAGCTCTCGGCCAGGTCACCGGCAGTGGTGGCGATCCGGTCATCGATGCGGCGGGAGAAGTCCGAGTCCGCCTGCAGCCGTTCGGCGAATTCGCCGATGAGCTGCCAGATGCGGGCACGGACTTCGCCGCTTTCGTCGATGATGGCTTCGCGCAGCAGCTGTTTGAGTGATCCCCAGATCTCGAGCACCGAATCGACGACCCCCTCCTGACTGAGCAGGTCGTTGATGATCTCCTCGGCACGCTGGGACAGAGATGAGTCTGATTCGAGGTCGTCGGAGAGGTCGACCAGCCAGGCGTCGAGGGCCTGACGGGCCTTGTGGTATTCGTTGTCGCGTACGTCGGCGACCCAGCCGAGCACTTCGCGCTGCAGCCGGTTCGCCAGCTGTTCGTTGACGAAATCGGGCACCCAGGACGGGGCCCGATTGTGGACGATCTCGTCGATCACCTGCGGGTTGTCACGCAGCCAGGAATAGGCCTCGGCGACGATGAGGTCGACGAGTTTGTGGTGGGCACCGTCGAGCACGATCTGGCGCAGCAGCTGCGCGAGCACCGGCGTCTTCCTTGTGGCTACGAGCCGCGGGATGATGACGTTCCTGGTCAGCGCCTTGATGGAATCGTCATCGATGCGCGCGAGCACATATTCGAGGCCTCCTGCGGCACGATCGACGACGATGTCTCGGTTGGCGGGTTTGGCCAGCCATCTCCCGGCTCGGTGGGAGATCTCGGCGGATCGGATCTTCGTCGACACCGCCTCGGCGTGGAGGAAGTTCGCGGCCACGAAGGCCGACAGACTCGCACCGAGCGTGTCCTTCTTGCGCGGGATGATCGCGGTGTGCGGGATCGGCAGCCCGAGAGGGTGGCGGAAGAGCGCGGTGACGGCGAACCAGTCGGCGATCGCGCCGATCATCGCCGCCTCCGAGGCGCGGGAGACGAACCCCCAGACGCCGGTGTTGTCGGTGAAGAGGTGAGTGGAGAGGAAGATGAGTGTGGCGAGGATGAGCAGTGAGAGCGCGAGCGTGCGCATCTTCTTCAGCCCGCGAGCGCGTTCTTGATCCTCCGGCGTGAGCTCGGCCGGCCCGCCGGTTCCGCCGCCGGCGCCGAAGCGCGGCACGGATGGTGTCTTCTCGATCGACATCGTTACCCCCTGCTCCACGACTTTAGCGAAACCCCGCGGCTCCACACGCATCCGCAGGCGGGTTCGCACCTGGGAATTCCGCGGAGAGCCCCGCCGCTCTGGCCGGGGACTCGCGCTGACCACGGACTCCATTCGCCCACCCCGAGCGTCCCTCACCGTTGCTCTCACTTCCCCGCGCTGCCCGCTATCCGCCCCGTCGCTCTCGTATCTCCCCGGTGCGCCGGGTGGAGATGCCACGACTCATGAGAGATGCGCCTTTCGACCAGGTACTCGAGCTAGACTTCGACCATGGTCCGCCCGCTGAACGCCCGAGAGGCCAGCCTCGCGCTGCGCATGATCCGCTCGGCGACGCCGTCCCCCGACGAAGCAGATTATGCCGACTTCACTCCTCAGCAACGGCAAGGTTGGGATCCACCCGAGCCGATCTCGAACGAACAGCGCCAGATCTGGGAGGGCCGCCTCGGCGAGGTGATGGTCACCAGCCATTGCGACTGTGGAACCTGTCCAAGCGTGGGAATGCGTCCGCAGGATCGCCTCGACGATGAGCACCGCAATGATCAGGGCGGAGACGGGGACTGGTCAGATCGCATCGTCCTCACAGCCGGTTCACCAGGGGCGATGCTGCTGCTCTTCATTGACGACGACTATCCCAGCTATCTCGAGTTGGCGCCGATCGACGAGGATCAGAGTTTCGCGGATTTCCCCGAACCGGAGACGGTCTCCATCTGATCTGATCCGGTACGGATGGATTTCCATCCCCTCGCCGAGGCGGTCGTGCCCGACCGCGAATCGTTAGGCTTCGTAAATGGAATACTTCGAGAATCGTAAACGTGCTGAATCCTTCGGCGGGGTCGCCCAGGAGTACGACGCCTTCCGACCGAAGTACCCTGCCGCGCTCATCACAGCGATCATGGAAGCGGCCGCAGTTGGCACCGGCTCTCGAACGGATGCCTCACCGCCGTCCACCGGCGATCGAACCTTGGGCGCCCCGCGCATCCTCGACGTCGGTTCCGGCACCGGCATCTTCGCGTCCCAGCTCCGGTCAGCAGGCGCCGAGATCCTCGCCGTCGAACCGGATGACGAGATGGCTGCGGTCGCTCGGTCCAAAGGCCTCGATGTGGACGTCTCGACGTTCGAGGACTGGGATGCACAAGGACGAGACTTCGATCTCGTCAGCTTCGGTCAGTCCTTCCACTGGGTCGACCCGGCAGTGGCTCTGCCGAAGGTTCGCACCATGCTCCGTCCAGGAGGAAGTCTGGCTCTGGCCTGGAATGACATCAGACCGCAGGGCGAGCTGAAGACCCGACTCAATGCCGTTGTCGCACGCTTCCATGCCGACGGCAGGACCGCGAGTCTCGGTTCGAGAGCAAGCCGGGGCACCGAGACGAACCAAGAGGCGACGGCGGGCAGCGGCACGACTGAGTCCGTGCCGGCAGTCGAACCCGTCGAACACCCGGCTCTCACGCAGCTGCGCGACGCCGGTTTCACCCCGAACGAGACCACTTTCATCGAAGACCTCCACTATTCGCGGCATGAGTGGCTGTCGATGGTCTTCACCTACTCGGCTCAGCTGACGATGGACCCGGTGAAGAGAGCGGTCATGCGCGAAGAGATGTCCGCCGAAATCCCCGAGGACGGGCTCGATGCGCGGAATGAGGCCCTTCTCATCCTCGCTGGGGCCTGAATATGGGACGCTCATGGGTTCAAAAACTGCGCGCTCAAAGCTGAGCAGTGCCCACCGACTGGGCCGGTCCCACGCGCCACCAGCCCGACCCGTAGAGTGAAGGCGTATGGTCACCGTTGTCCTGCACGGGGACCACGTCCCCGCTGGGACCACCGCGACCCCGGCCGCAGCCGCAGCGATCCGACCGAACCGAGACCACCCGCATCCGAAAGTCAGGAGCAGTCGTGCCAGCGACACCCGCCGAGGCCACCATCACCGAGATCACGAATCTCATCACCTTCGACACCACGAGCCGGGACTCGAATCTTCCGCTCATCGACCACGTCGAAGCCCGCCTCCAGGCCGCCGGCATCGAATCACGCCGGATCCCGAACCCGGAGGGCACGAAGGCGAACCTGCTCGCGACCATTCCCGCAGCCGACGGCACGACCACCGGAGGCATCGTCCTGTCCGGGCACACCGACGTCGTCCCCGTCGACGGACAGGACTGGTCGTCGGACCCGTTCACTCCCGAGATCCGCGATGGAAAGTACTTCGCCCGCGGCAGCGCCGACATGAAGTCCTTCATCGGCGTCATCCTCTCCCACCTCGAAGCGCTCAAGTCCGCGAAACTCAGCGAACCCATCCACCTCGCCTTCTCCTATGACGAAGAGATCGGCTGTGTGGGCGCCATCTCCCTCGTCGAGGCCATCACCGAGGAGGGCCTGGCGCCCCGCGGCTGCGTCGTCGGCGAACCCTCGAGCATGCGCGTCATCCGCGGCCACAAATCGATGAACGTCTTCCGCGTCGACTTCCACGGCGTCGCCGCCCACTCCTCGCTCACCCCCGAAGGCGTCAACGCCATCGCCTATGCCTCCGAATTCGTCGCCTTCGTCCATGCTGTGGCCGCCGAATTCCGCACCGAGGGGCCCTTCGACGAGGCTTATGTCGTGCCCTTCACCTCGGTCACGGCGAACACGTTCACCGGCGGCATCGCCGTGAACACGATCCCCGCCGAGGCGACCGTCCAGTTCGAGTTCCGATCGCTGGGTTCCGTCGATCGCGAGGCCCTCATCGGCCGCTTCCGTGCCGAGGCCGAGCGCTTGGGACGGGCCATGGCCGCGGAGAACGAGACCGCCGGAGTCGACTTCACGATCGAAGCCGAAGCTCCCGGCTGTGAGACCCCGGCCGATGCGGACATCGTCTCGCTCACCGCGAACTGGGGCGGAATCGCCACCGATGACAAGGTCACCTACGGCACCGAGGCGGGTCTGTTCTCCGAAGCCGGCATCCCGACCGTCGTCTGCGGTCCCGGAGACATCGCTCAGGCTCACGCTCCCGACGAGTTCATCGAGCTCGACCAGATCGCAGCCTGCGAATCGTTCATCGACGCCCTCATCGCCGACCTGTCCGCGAGCTGAGGCCCGGTCGGCCGACCCAGCCACATGGCACAGTCGGCCGACCCAACCGCACGATCGACGCAAGCCGGCTGGTCCAGTCGTACACTGCAGAGAGGACCACTCACCACAGTCGAGGAGGAAGCATGGCACACGAATTCTCGGTCGGCGATCACGTCGGTTGGAACTCCGAGGCCGGGCAGGTCTCCGGCCACATCACGAAGGTCCACACCGCCGATTTCGACTACAAGGGCCACCGACGTCGCGCCTCGCCCGATGACCCGCAGTACGAGATCAAGAGCGACAAGACCGATCACATCGCCGCCCACAAAGGCGGCGCGCTACATCTCATCGACGACGAATGACGGACACCGCCGACCTGCCGGACCTCCTCACCGTCGGGCATTCGAATCGTTCACTGAACGAGTTCATCGAACTGCTCACCGACACCGGCACCGAGGCGGTCATCGACGTCCGCCGACTGCCCGGTTCGAATAAGAACCCCTGGTTCAACGCCGACACCTTGGTCAACGACCTTGCCGAGCACGGCATCGAACTGCGCCGGCTCGAAGGGCTGACCGGCCGCCGACCCGTCAGCCACACGGTGCCCTTCGAGACGAATGCCTGGTGGCAGAACCGCAGCTTCCACAACTACGCCGACCACTGCCTGTCCGAGGAATTCCGCACCGACTTCGACACCCTCATCGAATGGTCGAAGACCCACCGCTTGGCGATCATGTGTTCCGAGGCTGTGTGGTGGCGCTGCCACCGTCGGATCATCGCCGACCAATTGCTTGCCCGCGAGCTCCCGGTCTCGAACATCCTTGGGAAGGGTCATGTCGATGCGGCGAAGCTCAGCGACGGTGCTCGACTTCGCAATGACGGCGAACTCACTTACCCCGCCGAGGCTCACGCGGCAGACGCCTGACCCCGCCCACACCGAGCCCGAACGCCGAGGCCCACCCCGCTGACACCTGATACGGAAGCCGACAACGGCCCCTGCCACACTCGGAAATCACGCCGATACCCGCGTCAGAATCACTCCAAAACTGGATGTACACTGAATTAGCCAACATTAGGTTAGGCTAAATTCGTTCATCCACCATCGAGACGGTTCCACCCCTCCGCCTCGACGAACTGACGAGAGTGAGTCAGATGTTCGTCGCGAACCTCCTCATCGCCTTGCGCGAGGGACTCGAGGCCACATTGGTCATCGGCATCCTCGTGGGCTACCTGGTCAAAACCGACCGCCGAGACGTGCTGCCCAAGCTCTGGCTGGGCGTCGGCCTGGCCGCCCTCATACCCTTCGGCCTCGGTGCCCTCCTGACCTGGGGGCCGAAGACACTGACCTACCAGGCACAGGAGATCATCGGAGGCGTCCTCTCGATCATCACCGTCGCCCTGGTGACCGGCATGATCTTCTGGATGGGCAAGCATTCGCGCCAGATGAAGGGCGAACTCGAATCCTCGATGGCCGCCTCGTTGGACAAACGCTCCTCGGGATGGGGCCTCGTCGGCCTCGCCGTGCTCGCCGTCGGCCGCGAAGGCGCGGAATCCGCGCTATTCATCTGGGCCACCGTCCGCTCCTCTGTCGAGAACAACGTCGTCGCCACGACCGCCGGCGTCGTCACCGGACTGCTGCTCTCGCTCATCCTCGCCTGGCTCATCTACCGGGGCTCGCGGAAGATCAACATGAAGCTCTTCTTCTCCGTCACCGGTTACTTCCTCATCCTCGTCGCCGCCGGAATCTTCGCCTACGGCATCAGCGATCTGCAGGAAGCCGGAGTCCTGCCCGGCATCATGAACCACGCGTGGGACTTCAGCCACCTGCTGCCCGAAACCACGTCGCCGATCTACTGGCTCTACGTCCTCGGACAGGCGATCTTCCAGGTCAACGTCCAACCCACGGTGCTCCAGACCATCGGCTGGATCGTCTACATCGTCCCCGTGGCCATCATCTTCTTCCGCCAGGTCCACGGGAAGTCGCCCGCCAAGAAGGGCGGAACGACCCCCGCCCCGACGGAAGCGCACACCCCCGCCGAGGCGGCCCCCACCTCGCCGACGGTCGAGCCGAGATCATCGGCAACCACACCCCATCCCTGAACCGCCGCACCACCCCTGACGCGGCCCGCCCGCGCCATCGCACCACGCTCATTCGCCAGCCTCATCTGCAAGGACATCCATGAAACGTCATTCCGCTCTCATCGCTCTGCCCACGGCCACTCTGCTTGCCCTGTCGCTGGCTGCCTGCACCGACAATCCACAGAACAGACAAGATGATGCCGCTGCCTCCGGCGACAAAGTCACGGTGACGATCACCGATGACACCTGTGAAGTCAGCCCGGTCACGCTGCCTTCGGGCAAGGTGAGTTTCTCCGTGACGAACAACGGAACGAAGCCGAACGAGTTCGAGATCCTCGCCGAGAACAAGCTCCAGATCGAGTCCGAGAAGGAGAACATCGGACCCGGCACGACGACCACGGTGACCACGGCGCTCGAAGAGGGCACGTACTTCACGGCGTGCAAGCCGAACATGGTCGGTGACTTCGTAGGACTGGCGGAATTCACCGTGACGAAGGGCGAAGACGTCGCGGTCGACAGTGATACTCAGGCCGCCGAAGACAAGGCGATCACGAACTACACCGGCTACGTGAAGGACCAGGTGGGACAGCTCGTCGACGCGACGAAGGACTTCACCGACGCCTACACCTCGGGAGACACCGAGAAGGCGAAGGCCCTCTACCCGCTGGCCCGCCAGCACTACGAGCGGATCGAACCGACCGCGGAATCCTTCGGAATCAAGGAAGCCGGTGACCTCGACGGTTCGCTCGACGCCCGTGTCCAGGACCTCTCGGTCGATGCCGGGAAGAAGCCCAATGATCCCGAGGTCCTCGCGGACTGGACCGGCTGGCACCGGATCGAAGCCGATCTGTTCGCGAAGAAGTCCGAAGGCTTTGAGTTCAAGTCCGACGCCGACCGGAAGAAGGTCGCGGACAAGCTCAACAAGGACACGAAGACCCTCTACGACCTCGTCTACGGCAAGGTCGACGGTGCCAGCGGAAAGTTCGAGCTCAAGCTCTCGGATGTCGCCACGGGTGCCTCGGCGCTGCTCGAAGAGGTTGCTCTTTCGAAGATCGGCGGTGAAGAGGAGACGTTCTCCCACACCGACCTCTTCGACTTCCACGCGAATGTCGAAGGCGCCGAGGTGGCCTACGGCAACGTCGAGAAACTCGTCGAGGCCGAAGACCCGGAGCTTGCGAAGAAGATCACGACGAACCTCGACGCGGTCAAGCAGGTCCTGAAGAAATACCAGGACGGCAAGGACGATGAAGGCAATATCCTCTACCAGGACTACTCGAAGGTCGCCGCGGTGCAGAAGGACGCCGGTGAGGCGCCGAAGGATTCGGACTACACCGAGGCACAGCAGGAGCTCTCCGACGCCGTGAACGCACTGAGCGAGCCCCTGTCACAGGTCAGCGGCACGATCCTACGCTGAGTGAGGGACCCCCGATGAGCACTGACGAACACAGTTCTTCCGCCGACGGCGCTGTCCGCGGCATTCCCCGTCGACGGCTCTTCGCCCTCGGCGGGGCGGCGGGAGCGCTCGGAATCGGCGGCCTCGGCGGTGGAGCGATCGGCTACGGGGTCCGCGGGGCGCAGGAGAAGAAGCAGTCCGCAGTCCATCTCAGCTACCCGTTCCGGGCCGAAAAGCAGCAGGGCATCCTCACTCCCGCCCAGGACAATATGTTCACCGCGGCCTTCGATGTCACGACCACCGACCGGCAGGCGCTCATCGGGCTCCTCCGGGACTGGACGGTCGCGGCCGAACAGATGAGCGCCGGCGACCTCGTCGGCGGGGTACCGGATGCCAATGCGGAACTGCCGCCGAAGGATTCCGGCGAAGTCTGGGGCTACCCGGCCAGCGGTCTGACCATCACCTTCGGCTTCGGTGCCACACTGTTCGTCGACTCGGACGGCGAGGATCGCTTCGGGCTGAAGGACAAGATGCCTGCGATCCTCAAGGAGGGTGTCCCGAAGTTCGCGAATGAGGCGCTGCACGCAGATGCCAGTGATGGGGATCTGCTCGTCCAGGCGTGTGCGAATGACCCGCAGGTGGCTGTTCACGCCATCCGCAACCTCACCCGCATCGCCTTCGGCACTGCGAAGCTGCGGTGGGGTCAGATCGGCTACGGTCGGACCTCGTCGACGTCGACACAGCAGGAGACCCCGCGCAACCTATTCGGGTTCAAGGACGGGACGAACAACATCAAGTCCGAAGACCCGCAGAAGGAGCTCGATAAGCACCTCTGGGTCCAATCCGGTGACGACCCGGCCTCCGATTCGTGGCTGTCCGGCGGGACCTATTTCGTCGCTCGCAAGATCCACATGTACTTAGAGATCTGGGATCGGGTGTCGCTGGCTGAGCAGGAGGACATCATCGGCCGCGACAAGCGCTTCGGCGCCCCGCAGTCCGTGGCCGATCCCGACACCGATGAGGAGTTCACTCCGCTCGACTTCTCTGCGCAGAACGCTGAGGGCGCCCCTGCCATCGACGCCCGGGCCCATGTCGCGATCGTTGCACCCGAACACAACAAGGGCGCAAAGATGCTGCGCCGCGGATACAACTTCACCGACGGCAACGACTCTCTCGGCCGCCTCGATGCGGGGCTGTTCTTCATCTCCTTCGTCCGGGATCCGCGGACGAACTTCTATCCGATCCTCAAGACGATGGCACAGAAGGACCTGCTCACCGAATATCTGCAGCATCGGGCCTCGGCGCTGTTCGCGATCCCGCCCGGCGTGGGCACCGGGGACACGATGATCGGCCAGAAGCTCTTCAGCTGACCCATGCCGCCCGGGCCGTGATCTCGAGCCCCAACCCGCCCACACACGACCACACGAACAAAAACGCCGAGGCGGCACCTGAACTCAGGTGCCGCCTCGGCGGTGGTGTGTTGGGGGTTCCCCCGATCCCAAAGGACCGGGCGGATCCTCACCACGTCCGAATCATTCGGACGCAGGCCGTCGATCAGGCCTTGCCGATGACCTCGAACTTGATCTTCGCGGTGATCTCGTCGCCGACGCGCACAACAGCGTTGTAGCTGCCGGGAGTCTTGACGTGACCGGTCAGAGCGACCTGACGGCGATCGAAGTCGCGTCCGGTCGCGGTCTGCAGGGCCTCGGCCACGAGGGCAGGGGTGACGGCGCCGAAGAGGCGACCGTTCTTGCCGGCCTTCATGTCGATGCGAGCCGTGGTCGACTCGAGTTCGCCCTTGACCTTGATGGCTTCGTCGTGATCGGCGATCTGCTTGGCCTGGCGGGCCTTGCGCAGAGACTCGATGTGCTTCTCAGCGCCGGCGGACCAGGCCGAAGCCCAGCCACGAGGCAGAAGCAGGTTGCGTGCGTATCCGGCACGAACCTCGACGACGTCGCCGGCGGCACCGAGGCCGTCGACTTCCTGGTTCAGAATCACTTTGCGGTTAGGCATGTCTGTCTCCCTCCGATCAGCGAGCTGAGCTCGAGTAGGGCAGAAGTGCCATCTCGCGGGCGTTCTTGACGGCCTTTGCGATGACGCGCTGTTCCTGCACGGTCACACCGGTGACGCGACGTGCACGGATCTTGCCGCGGTCGGAAATGAACTTACGGAGCGTAGCGGTGTCCTTGTAGTGGATGTTCGCCGCTTCGCCCTTCTTGAGCGGATTAGCCTTCTTCTTGATAGGCTTCCGGATCTCTGGCTTTGCCATGAGTATCTCCTGTTAACGAATGTCTCGAAATGTCTTCAGACGTGGATCAGAACGGGGGTTCATCGGCGCCGGGGTTGCCCCAGCCGCCGTTGCCGCTCTGCGGGTTCGATGATGCCCAAGGGTCATTGGCGGGTGCGTTGTTGCCGCCCTGGCTGTAACCGCCCTGGCGCTGTCCACCCTGCTGGCCGCCCTGCTGAGGGTTGTTGCCCCAACCGGAGGACTGCTGGTTGCCGAAGCCGCCCTGCTGGCCGCCTCCGCCCTGGCCTCCACCGAAGCCGCCGCCACCGCCGAAGTTTCCTCCGCCGCTGGGGTTGTTCTTCGTCACCTGGGCGGTGGCGCGTCGCAGGCTGGGGCCGACTTCGTCGACGTCCAGCTCCATGACTGTGCGCTTCTCGCCTTCCTTGGTTTCGAAGGACCGGGACTTCAGTCGACCCTGAACGACGACCCGTGTACCGCGCTGCAGAGATTCGGCGACGTTCTCTCCCATTTCACGCCACACCGAGCAGCGCAGGAACAGGGTCTCCCCGTCCTTGAACTCGTTGGCCTGACGGTCGAAGATGCGCGGCGTCGAGGCCACGGTGAAGTTTGCGACTGCCGCACCGTTCGGTGTGAAGCGCAGTTCGGGATCGCTGGTGAGGTTCCCGACGACCGTGATGACTGTTTCGCCTGCCATTGAATCTCCTTGAAGCGAGGTAGCTTAAGATGCCTTACTTGGCGTCCGGGCGGAGGATCTTCGTGCGCAGAACGGACTCGTTGAGTCCGAGCTGACGATCGAGTTCCTTGGTCGTTGCAGGCTCGGCGTGGAAGTCAACCACGACGTAGTAGCCTTCGGACTTCTTCTGGATCTCGTACGCGAAGCGACGACGTCCCCAGATGTCCACGTTGTCGACGGTGCCGTTCTCAGCCGGGACAACCTTGATCAGGTTGTTCACGGTGTCAGCCAGCGTCCGCTCTTCGAGGTCGTTATCAAGAATGAGCATGAGCTCGTACTTGCGCATATGTCACCCACCTCCTCTGGTCTTTGCGGCCATGGTCGGTCCATGGCAGGAGGGTATATGCACGCCCGCTCCCGATCCCGTGATGGTCACGAAATGGGAACAGACCTCACTAGTCTAATCGACCAGTGCGCTGGCTGTCATGTTCATCCGCGTGGTCTTCCTTACCTCGCCGAGGCGGCGCTGCAGTGACCGTGGCACCGCGGATACCGCGGCGGTAGAGGTTCTCACCGGCCATGATCACGACGAGGACGAGGGCCAGCAGCCGCAGCAGGGTGAACAGGGCGACGAAGGTGGAGTCGAGTCCCTTGTCGGCTTCGAAGCCGGTCACATCGCCGAGTTGGATGGCAACTGCGAAGACCGCCTCGGCGAGGGTCCAGACGATGAGCACCCACCAGCGGCGGATGGACAGGGCGATGAAGGGCAGCAGCCACAGGCTGTCCCAGGGCATGAGGCCCGGTGCCAGCAGCAGGCAGCCGCCGATGAGCAGGCACGCGGCCACTGCCGGATCGAGGCCGGTGCGGCGGACCATGTAGAGGGAGACGGTGACGGCGAGGACCACTCCGGCGCTGACGATAATCCACAGCGGTGCCCAGACGGAGCCGTCGCCGAGTTCGGCCATGACCAGGATCGAGGCGAAGGATCCGCCGTCGACGGCATCGGAGTACCAATGGATGATCCGGTCGATCGCGGTCAGGTCGACAACGAGCAGCAGCGCCGAGGTGATCGTGGCCGCGGCGAGCATCATCCGCGGATTGCGGGATTTTAGTCCCCGGGCCGGATTCGGTCCGGCCAGGGTCAGCGCCAGGAGGACGAGGAGGGCGAGCGGATTGATGAACGTCGCGATGCCCAGCAGCACACCGGCCAACCATCCGCGCGGGCGCAGCGGAGGCGTTCCGACGAAGAGGACCACAGCCCACACCGCCAGGGCCAGGGCGAGCGGGTCGAGAGTCGAGCCGAGCGTGAAGAGGATGAGCGGGGAGGCGAAGAGCGCGACCAGCCACCCGCGGAAGCGGGCGAGGACGAGGAGTCCGGCGCCGAGTGCCGCGATGCCTGCGGTGTTGAGCAGGAGCACGCCGACCATGAACACGGAGACGTCGTCGGTGAATAGGTGGAACAGGTCGACCAGGCGGGCTTCCAGTGGGGCCAGGGCCGCCGCCCCGCTGTGCGACCGGCCGAGCACCTCGGGGTTGACGTCACCGAGGAACGCCGTGGACAGGGGTCCTGCGCACATCCTCGCCGAGGCGGACGGCTGTTCGTATCCCGAGCTCAGACACGGGCCCTGCAGAGCCAGGGCGAGGAAGGTGGTGATGCCGAGGACTGCAGCCAGCGCTGTGGCCTGCGCACTGGCGAACCGGCGGCCGGCGGCACCGAGGTGAATGCCGACCGGACCGCCGAGCAGAGGCTCGGCGATCCGGGTGCTGGACTTCGAGGGCATGACTCGAGGTTACCGGTCAGCCGGTGATGTCATCGATGCCCAATCCGCCGTCTTCGCTGCTGCCGTTTCCGGTGTCTCCACCGCCGGTGTCTCCACCGCCGCCGGAGCCTCTGTCGGTACCGTTGCCGCCGCCACCGGTGTCACTACCGCCGCCGGAGCCGTTGTCGGGGCCGTCATTGCCGCCGTCACCGGAGTCTCCTTCGCCGCCGTCCTTTCCGTCGGAGTCCTTCGAACCTTCGTCGGAGCCGTCCTTCGCGCCTTCTTCCTTGCCCTTCTCGTCTCCGTCGGAATCCTTGTCCTTGTCCTCGTCGTCCTTGGGAGTCTCGATCGGAGCCTTGGGCTCCTCCTTCTCCTCGTCCCCATCGCTGCCGTCGTTGCTGCCCGATGGCGCCTTGGGTTCGGGCTTGGGTGCGACCGGCTCGTTCGTATTCGTCGGCTTAGGCTTGTCGGGCAGTTCGCCGCGGGCCGGGAACTGCTCGACCTTCTCACCCTGGAGGGCCTGCTTCATGTAGTCCGTCCAGACCTGCACGGGGAACGAACCACCCGTGACCTCGCTGCGGCCGCCATATGCGCCGATGGACAGCTGTTTGCCGTCGACCTCTCGGTAGAGGACGACCGAGGTCGCGAGATTCGGGGTGTACCCGGAGAACCAGGCAGCCTTGTTCTCATTCGTCGTACCGGTCTTGCCGGCGGCGGGACGACCGAGGTTCTGCGCGTAGCTGCCGGAACCGCCCTGGACGACCTGGCTCAGAGCATACGAGGTCTCAGCACCAACTGCCTTGTCGAAGACGCGCTTGCCCTTGGTGTCTGCCTTGTACACTTCCTTGTCCTCGGAACCCTGAGTGACCGTCTTGATCGCGTGGGTCTCGTGGTGGACTCCGTTGGCGGCGAATGTCGCGTAGGCGTTGGCCATATCGAGGGGCTTGACGCTGGGCACACCGAGGACGGTCGATGGGTTCGCCTCGCTCATGTCCAGCGTGCACTGCCCGGTGTCGCCGGTCTCCACCTGCTTTTCCGTGCAGGCAGGACTGACTCCCGCACGTTCGGCGACATCGATCGTCTTGTCCGTGCCCACCTGAACATTCAGTGCGGCATAGGCGGTGTTGATCGACGACTGGGTGGCCTTGAGCAGGCTCACGGGTCCGTAACTCGTGTTTCCGAAGTTCGTCACCGGCCAAGGCTGACCGTTGTTGTCGATCGATGTCGGGCTGGCTCCCGGATAGGTGTCCGTCAACCGCACACCATTCTCCAGCCCTGCAACGAGGGCGAACGGCTTGAATGTCGAACCGGCCTGCACATGGCTCTGAGTCGAGGCGTTGAATGCCTGGTCCAGGTAGTTCTTGCCCCCGTAGAAGGCTTCGATTCCGCCGTTGTCCGGGTCGATCGAGACGAGCCCGGCCTGCATGCCTTCGGGCTGATCCTGCGGGAGGGTCTTGATGGCCTGCTCGGCCGCCTTCATCCGGTCCTCGTCGAAGGTGGTGACGATGTTGTAGCCACCGCGGTCGAGCTGAGCCTCATCAATGTCGAGCTTCGCCAGCGCCTCACGGCGGACGAAGTCCCACATGTAGCCCTTCTGGCCCGACAGCGAAGACTCCTTGTTCTGCTTCTGCACCGTCGGCATCTCGACCTTTGCGGCCTGCTCCTCGGTGATGAAGCCTTCGTCGACCATCGACTTGACTACATAGTTGAAGCGGTCCTCGTACGCCTCGGGGTTCTCCGAGGGATCGGCGGCACCGGGGCGCTGGATCATCGCGGCCAGCAGAGCGGATTCGCTGACGTTGAGTTCCGAGGCCGGCTTGTCGAAGTAGTTCTGCGCTGCCACCTCGACGCCGTAGGAACGACGGCCGAGGTAGATCGTGTTGAGGTAGTTCGCGAGGATCTCGTCCTTCGACTGCTGCTGGTCGATCTTGAGCGAGATGAACATCTCCTTGATCTTGCGATCAAGCGAGTGCTCGTTCGTCAGGTAGAAGTTCTTCACGTACTGCTGGGTGATCGTCGAACCGCCACCCGCGTACTGGTTCGTGGCCACACCGACGACGGCGCGGGAGAGACCCTTGATCGAGATGCCGCGGTTCTCGTAGAACGAGGTGTCCTCGGCAGCGATCGCGGCCTTCTGCATGGGTTCGGAGATCTCGTCGATGTCCACGGACTTGCGGTCCTCGACCTTGTACTGGCCGATCGGCGTCTTGCCATCGCTGTAGTAGATCGTCGAGGTCTGACCGGTGGCCTCGAGGTTGGGCTCGGGGATGTCCGTTGCGGCATACCCGACGGCGAATGCCACGCACAGGGCGATGACGAGGCTGAGTCCGCCGACGACGAGTATGCGAATGCTCGGCAGGAAGCGAGTCCATCCGCTCACACCCGCTCTGGGGTAGTTGAGCAGATTCTTCGTATTCCTGCCGATGTTCTTGGCTGTGTGTTGTCCCTTAGCCACCCAAGGTCCTCCAGGTCAGTCAGCCTGCCGCAATGCGTGGCGACGAGGTCCGAAAAAGGTCAAAGACGCCAATCAGTTTGGCACGCATTCATTAGTAGAGGATGAAAAAGTGCTGAGCCCGACGCCCTGCAGACTTGCAAGGTTACCGAATAGTTCTCAGAGTAACCCTGCATTCGGCATCTCACCAGGCATTTTAATTCTCGACTGGAGAATCAACTGTGACGGTTGCGTGTTTGCTCACATTCAACAGTCCACCGGCTTGAACGAGCCCAGCCTCACCCTCAGCCCTTGAGGTCGAAGTCCGTATCGGAGTACTCGTTGCCCTCCACAGCGGGTTCTCCGCTGAACGGATGCAGCTGGTCTTCGCGGGCCCGCAGCTCGACGCGGCGGATCTTGCCGGAGATGGTCTTCGGCAGCTCGGCGAACTCGAGGCGGCGGATGCGCTTGTACGGTGCCAGGTGCTCCCGGCAGTACGCGAGGATCGACCGCGCGGTCTCGTCATCGGCCTCGAACTTGCTCGAGACGACGACATAGGCCTTGGGCACAGCCAGACGCACCGGATCCGGCGACGGCACGACAGCCGCCTCGGCGACAGCCTCGTGCTCGATGAGCACGCTTTCGAGCTCGAAGGGAGAGAGTCGGTAGTCGCTGGCCTTGAACACATCGTCGGCGCGACCGACATAGGTGATGTAGCCGTCCTCATCCCGGGAAGCCACGTCACCGGTGTGGTAGACGCCGCCGGCGAAGGCCTCTGCGGTCTTCTCCGGATTGCTCCAGTAGCCGGTGGTCAGACCGACGGGTCGGGGATCGAGGCGCAGGCAGATCTCACCCTCGTCGCCTTCCTCACCGGTCGCCGGGTCGATGAGCACGACATCGAAGCCGGGCAGGGCCTTGCCCATCGAACCGTATTTGAGCTCCTGATCGGGAGAGTTGCCGATCTGCAGAGTCGACTCGGTCTGGCCGAACCCGTCGCGGATGAGCACACCCCATTCGCTGTGGACGCGATCGATGATCTCGGGGTTGAGGGGCTCGCCGGCACCGAGGGCCTTCGACGGGGGATTCTTCAGATGGCTGAGGTCGGCCTGGATGAGCATGCGCCACACGGTCGGCGGGGCGCAGAAACTCGTCACTCCCACACGGTCCATCGTCTCCATGAGAGCGTTGGCGTCGAAGCGCGAGTAGTTGTACAGGAAGACGCAGGCCTCGGCGATCCACGGGGTGAAGATATTCGACCAGGCGTGCTTGGCCCACCCGGGCGAGGCGACGTTGAGGTGGACGTCGCCGGGCGTCAGGCCCATCCAGTACATCGTCGAGAGGTGACCCACCGGGTAGGAGACATGCGTGTGGGCGACCATCTTCGCCTTCGAAGTGGTGCCCGAGGTGAAGTAGAGGAGCATCAGGTCATCGGCGCGCGAGCTGCCCTGGGGGTCGAATTCGGTGCTCTCGTCATCGGCGTCGGCATAGCTGTAGTCCTGCTGGCGGGTGGGCTCCCCGCCGACGACGATGCGGACGACTTCGACATCGACGTCATCGAACTTCGCGGCATCCTCGGCGCCGGCGACGACGAACTCTGCCCGACCGCGCTCGGCCCGGTCGGTGAGGTCGATGGGGCCCAGCTGTGTCGTGGCGGGCATGAGCACGGCACCGAGCTTGATGCCGGCGAGCATCGTCTCCCACAGCTCGACCTGGTTGTTCAGCATGACCATGACGTGGTCGCCGCGCTTGACCCCGGCACGACGGAGATGATTCGCCACCTGGTTCGACCGGGCAGAGAGCTCCGCGAAGCTCCACTTGCCCTCGGTTCCGTCCTGCTCGACGATCCACAGGGCGGGCTTGTCGTTGTTCACGGCGATCTGGTCGAACCAGTCGAGCGCGAAGTTGAAGTGCGTGAGACGCGGCCATTCGAACTGTTCGCGGGCGGCATCGTAGTCGCTGCGGAGCTCGATCAGCTGATCTCGGGCTGCCCTGAACTCGTCGGTCACTGTCATTGTGATCTCCTCACGTCATCGGCCACGCCACCGACTGTGTCGTCATGTGATGTCTGGCACATTCGTCTGTGGTGTCGAATCTACCAGTCGGTCTGATCCGACTTCCGCCGGGGTGGGATTTCTTCGGCCGCACACAGATGACAAGGGCATCGGCTCCCGGATTCGTCCGGGGCCGATGCCCTTGTCAGTGACCGTAATGGAGGTCGCTCAGTTCGCTGCCGAGGTCACTCGGTCAGCTCCGACGGTTCCTGCGGGTGAGGAACACTGCAGCACCGCCGAGGAGCAGCAGCAGGCCGGCCGCTCCCATCGTCACCGCGGCGTCCACACCGGTGCGCGGGAGCTCACCGCCGGGAGTCGGTTCGTCCGTGGGCTCCTCGCTGGGCTCGTCACTCGGAGTCTCGGTCGGCTCATCGCTGGGTTCATCGCTCGGAGCTTCGGTGGGTTCGTCGGTGGGTTCATCGGTGGGTTCATCCGTCGGAGCCTCGGTGGGCTCCTCGGCGACCGTAACCGTGACCGTGGCCAGGTTCGAATCGGCGGCTCCATCATTGGCCCGGAAGGTGAAACTCGTCTCGCCGAGGAAGCCCGAGTCGGGGGTGAAGGTGAGATCGGCCCCGGTGCCCGTGAGCGTGCCGTTCGCAGGTTCATCGACGACGGTGTAGCTCAGGGCGTCGCCGTCGACGTCACTGGCTTCCAGAGGCGTTTCCACAGGAGTGTCGAGCGCCGTCGTGAAGTCGCTGTCCTCGGCCACCGGAGCAGTGTTCGCCTTGAACGTGCCCTGTTCGATCAGGACAGCGGAGTCAAGGATCTCGTCGGAGGTATCGGCGATGGCGAGCTTGATGTGGTTGGCTTCACCGGCCGTGACCGCGGCTGCGCAGACGAGCGGATCGGTGAATCCGTCGAGCTCGGTGTCGAACGGGGTATCGGCCTCCTGGGAATTGTCATTGTAGAGGCCGGCGTTTGATTCGTTGTTGATGGTGTTGACCGTGACCGGGTCACCTGAATCGGTCACGGCGCAGTTCTCACCGTTGACGAAGAAGCCGAAGACATCGTTGAACGAGCTGTCGACGTATTCGTTGTACTCCTCGGAGCCGAACACATAGGTGAAGGCGATCTGATCGGTCTCGGGCACGAAGTCGAATTCGAGCACCGCCGCGTCGTTCGTCGAATTGGGTGAGACGATCGCATCGAGATCGGCATCTCCGGCGGTGCCTGAGATGGTCGACATCGAATCATCGGAATTCGGACCGAGCAGTGAGGAGTACTCCCCGCTCACGGCTCCCGACGACAGCGCCACACCCGATTCGATGCCGAGGTCGGTGACACCTGAGACCGTGCCGGCAGCAGTATCGGCACCGGTGTAGGTCACGTTCGAAACGTCGACTCCGGAGCCGACGATCTGCTCGACGAGCCCTTCAGCGGTGAGGCCGCCTGTGAGATCGGCAGCGCTCTGGCCCGGGGAGGCCTGGCTGCCGACCTGCTGCTGAGCCGACTGTTCGCGCAGGTCGGCAGGAGCGGCCTGGGCGACGGAGGCACTCATACCGACGAGAGCCAGAGCGGCTGCCCCCGCGGTGATGGCGACGCGTCCGCGTCTGAATGGTACGTCCATGTACTCTCTCCAAAACGATCAGCGGGGAGACAGAGGTCTCCCCAGTCAACTGGTCATTGCAAAAGGGAAGATTTCAATTACTACAGCGACAATTCCCATTGTCATCGGCAGATTACCGCCGAATACAGATTACTACGGAAATACTTTCAGTAACAATTCAGGAACGGCTCTCCACCCCGGTTGACCCTCATCTGAGGCCAACGGCCCAGCGAGGGCCCATCACTGTCCGTGGGCTTCCCACCATTCCCGCAGTTCCGCCTCGGCGCGTTCGGGACCGAGCGGTCCGTGCTCCATCCGCAGCTCGAGCAGGTGTTTGTACGCCTTTCCCACCAGCGGCGATGGTTCGATGTCGAGGATCGACATGATCTGCTTGCCGTCGAGATCCGGACGGATCGCATCGAGCTCCTCTTGTTTCGCCAGGGCCTCGATGCGCTCTTCCAGGTCGTCATAGGCGAACGCCAGCCGGTCGGCTTTGCGTTTGTTCCTGGTGGTCACGTCCGCGCGGGTGAGGATGTGCAGACGCGAGAGCAGACGTCCGGCATCCGTGACATAGCGGCGCACCGCCGAATCGGACCACCCGGCGTCGCCGTAGCCGTAGAAGCGCAGATGCAGTTCGACGAGGCGACCGACCGCCTTCGTCGTGTCCTTGTCGAAGCGCAGCGCCTTCATCCGCTTGGCCGTGAGCTTCGCACCCACCGCATCGTGATGGTAGAAGGTCACAGCACCACCGGGCTGGAAGCGCCGAGTGGCGGGTTTGCCGACATCGTGCATGAGCGCCGCGAAGCGAACGACGAAGTCCGGCACCCGCAGGCGCTGCGGATCGTCGTCGGCCATTCCGGCCTCCTCCTGGGCCGCGGCATACCGGCCCTCGAGTTCGACGGCCTGACGCAGCACGGTCAGCGAATGCTGGTAGACGTCCTTGTGCCGATGATGCTCGTCGGTCTCGAGCTGGAGTCCGGACACCTCGGGGAGCACATGATCGGCGATGCCGGTGCGCACCAGCAGGTCGATTCCGGCCACCGGGTCGATGCCGGTGATGAGCTTGACGAGTTCGACCTGGACGCGTTCGGCGGAGATGATCTCGATCCGATCGGCCATCGCCGTCATCGCCTCTTCCACCTCAGCCACGGGATCGAGCCCGAGCTGGGAGGTGAACCGAGCCGCGCGCATCATCCGCAGCGGATCATCGGAGAACGAGTCCGCGGCTGCCCCCGGAGTGCGGATGCGACCGGCGATGAGGTCGTCGAATCCCTGATGCGGGTCGACGAAGGTCTTCGAGGGCAGACGGATCGCCATCGCCCCGATCGTGAAGTCACGGCGGACGAGGTCGGCGTCGAGGTCAGTGCCGAAGGCGACCACCGGTTTGCGCGAATCCTCTTCGTAGGCTTCGGCACGGTAGGTCGTGATCTCGATCTGCACCCCGGACTTCACGGCCCCGATGGTGCCGAATTCGCGCCCGATGTCCCAGTGCGTGTCGACCCAGTCGGCGATCAGGGCCAGGATGTCATCGGGATGCGCGTCGGTGGTGAAGTCGAGGTCGGGCATGGGCCGGCCGAGCAGCGCGTCGCGGACTGAACCGCCGACGAGGGCGAGTTCGAAACCGGCTGAGGAGAACCTCTGACCTAGCGGGCCGAGGATGTGCTCGAGTTCGTCGAGCTTGTCGTGCAGTCGGTTGTGCGCGGTCTGCGGATCCACCGAGCTCCTTCGGTTCTTCAGATTTCTGCTCTTGCCCAGGGGAACTCACCTCCCGCATCCAGGCGCGAGTTCCGGTCTCCATAAGACTACCGGGAGCAGATGACACGAAACTTCCAAGCTTCGCCTACTAAGGTAGGAGAATGACCACACCGATGCCCAAGCCGGGACCCCGCACGTCCCGCCGCACCACAGTGGAGGAGATCTCCGCCGGTGGCATCGTTGTCGACTTCTCTCACCCGTTGCTGACCGTGGCCGTCATCGCCCGGATCAATCGCGCCGGACGGATCGAATGGTGCCTGCCCAAGGGACATCTCGAGGGAACGGAGACCCCCGCCGAGGCGGCCCGCCGTGAGGTCGAAGAGGAGACCGGGATCGCCGGGCAGATCATCTGCCCGCTGGGAACCGTCGACTACTGGTTCACCGTGACCGGAATCCGGATCCACAAACTCGTCCACCATTTCCTGCTGCGCGCACAGTCGGGGACTCTGACCGTGGATAATGATCCTGACCAAGAAGCGATCGATGCGGCGTGGGTGCCCTTCAATGACCTGCGCTCACGACTCTCCTTCGCCAATGAGCGCCGAATCGTCGCCGCCGCCCGACCGATGGTGTCCCGACTGGAGCAGTGAAACCCATTCCCATCCGCCGACTGCGATTCCTCACCGCCCTGCTGAGCACGCTCCTGCTGCTCGCAGGGCCGGTTTTCGCGTACTCGCTGATCACAGCCGCCCCGGCCGCTGCCAGCACCGAGGCGAACAAGGACGAGGTTTCGATCACCCTCGATGAGGTGACTCCCTGGGTCGATGACAAAGGCACGCTGACCGTGCGGGGAAAGATCTCGAACACGACGAAGAAGGCAGTCGAGAAGCCGAGCCTGAGTCTGCAGATGTCGACCCGCAAACTCGATTCCGAATCCGACTTGAGTTCCTGGAAGCAGGGTCAGGCACGGCACCGCACCGTCGCCGATCTCGACCATGATGGCCCCGAGGCGAGGAAGAAGGCGCAGAAGGACAACGACACCGATGACTCTTCGGGAAGCACCCTCGACACCTCGTTCGACGACATCATCGATCCCGGCGCCACCGCAGAGTTCACGTTCCGTGTGCCCGCTGACGACCTCGATCTGAGCACGTCCTCACCCGTGAGCACGTGGGGGCCACGGGGGCTGGCGGTCCAGCTCGGCGACGACACCGGACTGCGAGCCTCTGCCCTCGGCTTCACCACGTGGTACCCGGAGCCGCAGTTCGATCAGACGAAGATCAGCCTGCTCGCTCCCGTCACCCTGCCCGGCCACTCCGAAGGCGGACTCATCCCCGCCGACAGGCTCGATGCCGCCATCGCCGAAGGCGGCTCGCTCGACATGATCGCGAAGCTGCTGGAACACGAAGAGCTCGCTCTGGCGATCGATCCGCGGGTCATCGTCTCCTTCGAAGCCGCGATTGCCGAATCTCCGTCCGCCGACCCACCGGAGGAGACCGAGGGCCCCGACACGGGCGACGGTGAAGAGACCCAGTCGCCGCCGATCGGGGCGCCCGAGAACGACGACGCCGATTCCAGCGACGCCGAGCTCGAAGCCGCAGAAGACCAGCGCAAGCGTCTCGACTCCTGGTACCAGGACTTCGTGGACTCGGCACAGAAGCACACGGTCGTCGCTCTGCCCTATGGCGATCCCGACCTCAGTGCGCTGCGCGGGACGAAGATCGACCGACTGAGCACCTTCGCTCAGAAACAGCGCACGATCGTCACAGACGTCTTCCCCGATGCCCGCACGGACATCGCTTGGCCAGTAGCAGGAAGCGCGACGAAGAACGGGCTGCGAGCGCTGAAGAAGTCGGGCAATTCCACCGCGATTATCAGCGACGCTCAGCAGCCCTCGATCACCGGCATCCACGATGATGCGCATTCGCAGACGACGATCACCGATGACGGGGAGTCGACGATCGACACCCTCATCTCCGATTCGAAGCTCACGGACATGAGCGCCGAGGTCATCGCCGAGGACAACCCCGCCGGGCTTCTGTCCGAACTCGTCGCCGAGTCCGCGGTCATCCAATCCGAGGCCCCCTACCGTTCCCGGAGCCTGTTCGTTCCGCTCCCACGCGCGGCCGCCTCGGCGAATTGGGAGCAGACCGTCGAGGAACTGAGCTCGGCACCGTGGATCGCCCCCACCGGGGTCGATGAGATCCTCGACTCCGACTCCGAGGAGCGCGGAATGCTGCGGACGGATTCCGACGCTCCGCACATCCGGAAGAAGGCCGTGAAGTCCCTGGCCGAGACCCGGGCGAATCAAGAGGACTTCAACAGCGTCTTCAGCGACCGTGACAGCGCCGATATCCGACTCGACCGCGAGCTTCTCACCTGCACCTCGGCGGCGTGGACCCTGGGCCGGAATGCGAACATCTGCGCCGATCAGGCCCGTGAGCAGAGCGAGAAGCTCATGGACAGCCTCCGTCTGCGCAAGGGATCGTCCGTCCTCCTCGTCACCGGGGAGAAGACGACGATTCCGGTGACGATCGTCAATGATTCCCCCGCCGAGGCGACCCTGCGGATCAGGATGAAGCCGAAGACCCCGCAGCTGCGGGCGCAGGAGACGGAGACCGTGAAGGTGCCCGCCGCGGAGACGATGCGTGTGGATGTGCCCGTCGAAGGCCTCGCCAACGCCGATGTGCCGACGACGATCGAGATGGTCACCGCCGACGAGGTGGTCCTGCCCGAGCAGGAATCACTCATGGTTCGGGTGCGCGCCGATTGGGAGAACATCGGCACCGCTGTGATCGGGTTGGGCCTGGCCGTCGTGTTCGTGATCGGCTTGATCAAGACCATTTCGCGCGGGCGACCGAAGATCCCCGAACAACAGCTGGCGGACGCGATGGCCCGCGCCACGACCGACGAGAACGAAAAGAGGTAGAGCGTGTCCAGCTTCTCATCCCTGGCCCGGTCCTCGGCGATCATGACCGCCGGCACCATGACCTCGCGTGTGCTCGGATTCGTCAAGGCCTCGATGCTGGCCACCGCGATCGGTGTCACCGCAGTCCAGGCCGATGCCTTCGATATCGCGAACAAGGTGCCGAACACGCTGTACATGCTGCTGGCCGGCGGTGTCGTCAACGCCGTGCTCGTCCCGCAGATCGTGCGTGCCTCCAAACGGGACGACGGCGGCGCCGACTTCACGAACCGGCTGCTGACCCTGTCGTTCCTGCTGCTGGCGGGCGTGAGCATCATCGCCACCGCTGCGGCACCGCTGCTCGTCTGGCTCTACTCATCGGGGTGGAGCCACGAACAGCTGGCCCTGGCCACCGCCTTCGCCTTCTGGTGCCTGCCGCAGCTGTTCTTCTACGGTCTCTACACGCTGCTGGGCCAGGTGCTCAATGCGAAGTCGTCGTTCGGCCCCTATATGTGGGCGCCCGTGCTCAACAACGTCGTGGCGATCGCCGGTCTTGCCGCCTTCATCCTCATCTTCGGCACGAACAACGCCTCACCGCACGATCTCGACACATGGACCCCGGATAAGATCGCGCTCATCGCAGGCACGGCCACTCTCGGCGTCGCGGCCCAGGCTCTCATCCTCATCTGGCCGCTCAAGCGGATCGGATTCAAGTACAAGCCGACATTCGGGTTCCGCGGGGTCGGTCTCGGCTCGGCCGGCAAGGTCGCGTTCTGGACGTTCTCGGCCATGCTCATCGGCCAGATCGGCTTCCTCGTCGTCTCCCGTGTCGCCTCGGGGGCGTCGATCCCCGGCGACGGAAACGCCTCGAACGCCGCATATACGACCGCCTACCTCGTGTTCATGCTCCCGCATTCGCTCATTGCGGTCTCTCTGGCCACGGCTCTGTTCACCTCCTTGGCCAAGGACGCGGCGAACGATGACACCGAAGCCGTCGTCAACGACTTCTCCATGGGTGTGCGGATGGTCGGGTTCGTCAATTCCTTCGCCGCAGTGGCCTTCATCGTCCTCGCCACCCCGGTCGCGATGATCATCGCCGGTGAGGGTCGGGAACAGGCCACAGCCATCGGTCTGGTCATCATCACGATGGTCTTCGGGCTCATTCCCTTCAGCGCGAATTATCTCGCGCAGAGGGTCTTCTATGCCTACGAGGACGCGAAGACTCCGTTCCTCATCCAGCTGCCGCAGATCATCTTCCAGTCCCTGGCGGTGCTCTCGGCCACGATCTTCCCGAAGTCGGTGACGGTGGCGATCATCGGGCTCGTCATGAGCCTCGGATACCTCATGGCCATGGTCATCTCGTTCGCGGTCCTGAAGAAGCGCCTCGGCGCCATCGATCTGCGTGAGATCCTCACGTCGCACCTCAAGTTCCTCCTCGCCGCGATCATTGCCGGTGGGGCAGGTTTCGGTCTGCTCTACTTCTTCCCGGACTTCGCCTTGGCCGGACGCTGGCAGGCGTTCATCACCACGGCCGTCGTCGGCACCGTGATGCTCCTGTTCTTCATCGGAGCTTGTTATTTGCTCAGAGTCAGAGAGTTGCATTCGATAATTGGCGTGGTTGCTGGAAAACTAAGAAAAACAGCCTGAGCCCCGTCAATCCCCACCGGAGGTGGTCGCCCTGATCGATATCGAACCCGGCATGGTGGTGGCCGGCCGTTATGTCGTATCGACCGTCGACCGTCGGTGGCTTCCCGAGAAACCCGAGGTCGGCGCCGTCTGCACAGGTCTCGATGCGATCCTCGACGAGCCCGTGCTCATCCTCGTCGCCGATGCCGATGGCTCCAACGACGTTCTCGAAGCCGCCCGTCGCGTATCGATCCTCGGTGACCCGCGCATCGCACCGACGCTCGACGTCGGTCATTCCAACGGGCTGGACTACATCGTCATCAAACGCATCGCGGTGACGCCGTTCAACCAGATCCTGCCGCGTTCGCCGCTGCCCGTCGATGCCGCGTGCGCGCTCATCGGGGAAGTCGGCACGGCCCTCGTGACCTCGGCCAGGCGAGGCCTGTTCCATATGTTCCTGCGGCCGAGCGTGGTCGGTCTGACCTCGAAGGGTGCGGTGGTCATCGCGGGCATCGGCATCGATGCGGCACTGGCGCTGGACACCGGGCTCGTCGAGCAGAAGGACTACACGCCGACGAAGGCATCACGGCGGGACGCACTCGCTCTCGTTCAGCTCTTCTATGCGGCTCTGACCGGGTTCTGGCCAGGTGAGGAGCCATTCGACGGCATTCCTCCTGCGGAGAAGGAGAATGCCCGGATCGCCCGGGCGCAGGCGCTCAATCCCGACGTCCCTGACAAACTCGATGATTTCGTCAGCGGAATCATCACGGGTGCGGATCCCGGCCCGGGTTCGGTCGCCGAGGTCCTCGGCTACATCGACTCCTGGGATGCCCAACTGCTGCGCTACGTCAATCGTGCTCCTGCGGCGGAGAACGAGCATCTTTTCGAGCAGTCGCCGCGCAGCTTCGACGAAGCCACCAGCCTGCCCGCACCACGATCGAAGTCCATCGGGCCCGGTCCTGACGGTTCGGCCAGCGCGAGCGAAGATCAGGTGCAGGCCGCCCTCGTGCGTATCGGCATCACCCGACCGGGCACTCGGGGACTGGCTGCCGGTGTGGTCGGACACACCACGGGCCGGTATGCCGACCGGATGCAGATGCGCGAAGCCTCGAGTTTCCCCATCGCCAAGGAACAGCTCGACAGCGCCGCGCAGGACTGGGAGGAATGGCAGCCGGAGCAGACGTATTCGCAGTATTCGGAATACGCAGAGCACGAATACGACGAGAACCTCACGACCCCGATCATGAGTCGCGAAGACGATTCGGATCCCGATACTCAGGCGCTTGAGATCGTCCCCGACAACGATGACGAGGGTGATGAGAACGATACCCGCGTGATCATGGACAACGACGAGGACGAGGACGACGGTTCCTGGTTCCTCGGCGGCATGTTCGAAACCAACGAACAGCAGCGCGAGCATCAGCGACGTGAATATGAGCGCGAACGTCGGATCGCGAAGGCCAAGGAGGACGAAGCGCGCAGGCGCCTCGCCGCCTTCGAGGCGAGTTCGGGCACACGAGCGCAGGACGCCGATGCTGCCGCCCCACCGAAGGAGGTGCGTCGACTGTCCCCGGATTCCGTGGATGATCACAGTGCAGCGGACGATCAGCACTCCGTCGGTGAGCCCAGCGTCGAGGCGGCCGGGGCCTCCTCGTCGGTCCGCCCGGCCGAGCGGAAGGCCGGGAAACCCCGCCAGCAGCACAGCGATTCCACCGATGCAGCACAGGCTGCGTCTGCGAAGAACCGGAACAAGGCCGCCGGGGCAGTCGGTGCTGCGGCAGCAGCAGGCGTTGCCGGTGCAGGCAGCGGTGCAGCGAAGTCGTCGAGTTCAGCGGGCGCGAGCTCCGCAGCCGCTGCTGTTTCGACGGCAGGAGGTCCCGGCGCCGGTGGTTCCGGCGGCAGTCCTGCTTCTGGCGGTGCAAGCGGCGGTTCGGGAGGAACAGATCCCGACGAGCGTGATCCCGCGGCCACTCGGAAGCCTTTCCTATGGTTAGTTCTCGGCCTCGCGGTCGTCGCCGCAATCGTGCTCGGCATCGTCATCATCGGATTCAACTCCGGAGACGAGGAGCCCACCCCGGTCTCCGAAACTTCGGCTCCGAGCGAGCAGCCGACGAAGAAGGAAGAGAAGACGACTCCGGAGGCCGATCCGCCGAAGATCGAATCCGTCGAATCCCTCGACCCCGAGGGCGATGGATCGGAACACGACAGCGAAACCGACAAGGTCATTCCCAAGACCGAGGGGTCGTGGAACACGGACCGGTACAACTCTGCGAACTTCGGCAATCTCAAGTCGGGTCTCGGCCTGCTCTTCGAGTTCGAGGACTCGACCACCATCAGCAAGATGAAGGTGGCATCGGCGAACTCCGGAGGCAAGTTCGAGATCCGCGACGGGGACGACCCCGAGGACGCAGAAGTCATCGGCGAAGGCGTCTTCGATGCCGATGGGGCTGTCACCGTGGAATTCGATGAGGAGGTCGAGACCGACAAGCTCATCCTCTGGATCACAGAACTGCCGCAGACGGACGGCGGCTTCAGGGCCACCATCAGTTCCGTGAGATTCTTCTGAGCCGACCGGTGCGGAATAGTCCTCGGCACCGTACCGTTATAGATACGAACGTCATCGAGTGCGCCACGCCGCGGCGCGCCGAGCACAGCAGATAGAAGCAGGGAACTTTTCACATGACTGATACTCAACTGGTGATCATCGGATCGGGGCCGGCCGGTTATACCGCAGCCGTCTACGCGGCCCGCGCGAACCTCTCGCCGGTCGTCATCGCGGGATCGGTGACCGCAGGCGGCGAGCTGATGAACACCACCGATGTCGAGAACTTCCCCGGATTCCCCGCCGGTGTGCAGGGGCCCGAACTCATGGAGAGCATGCGAGAGCAGGCCGAGAAGTTCGGCGCCGAGGTCATCTACGACGACGTCGAGACCCTCAAGCTCAATCCGGGCGCTCATGAGATCGAGACCGCTCTGGGGTCGCGCTACACGGCGAAGGCCATCATCCTTGCCACGGGTTCGGCGTACCGCGAGCTCGGCCTGCCAAATGAGAAGAAGCTGTCCGGTCACGGAGTCAGCTGGTGCGCCACCTGTGACGGATTCTTCTTCCGCGATCAGCACATCGCTGTCATCGGCGGTGGCGACTCCGCGCTCGAGGAGGCGACCTTCCTCACCCGCTTCGCGTCCAAGGTCACTCTGGTGCACCGCCGGCAGGAGCTGCGTGCTTCGCAGGCCATGCAGGATCGTGCGAACGCCGATGAGAAGCTCGAGTTCCTGCTCGATTCCGAAGTCGCCGAAGTCCATGGTGAGGACTCACTCACCGGTCTGACCATCCGGAACACCGTCACAGGGGAGACCTCCGAGCTGCCCGTGACCGGCATGTTCGTGGCCATCGGTTCCGACCCGCGCACCAGTCTGTTCGCCGATCAGCTCGAGATGCGCGCCGACGGATACCTCAGCGTCGATGGGCGCACCTCGAAGACGTCGGTCGAAGGTGTCTTCGCGGCCGGCGATGTCATCGATTCCGTCTACCGGCAGGCGATCACTGCGGCCGGCTCGGGGTGCTCGGCGGCGCTCGACGCCGAACACTACCTCGGTGATCTCGAAGCGGCTTCTAAGCCTGCTGTGGCCGAAGCTGCACCAGCGGAAACAGTCGTCGCATCCTGATCTCGGATCGACCGCTCGTATCGCTGCTCTCCCGGGCATGACCGCACCGTGCAGGTTCACCGGGGAATGAAAGACCCAGTTCCACTGTTCCGCTAGAGACATTCGTTGTGAAGGAAGGTAACTCATGTCGACAGAAGTCACTGACGCAACGTTCGAAGAGAACGTACTGAAGTCCGACAAGCCCGTGCTCGTCGATTTCTGGGCTCCCTGGTGCGGCCCCTGCCGTATGGTCAGCCCCATCGTTGACCAGATCGCTGAAGAACACGCAGACAAGCTCAACGTCGTCAAGGTCAACACCGACGAGAACCTCGAGACCGCCAGCACGTATGGAATCACGTCGATTCCGGCCCTGTACGTCTTCAAGGACGGCGAGGTCGCCAAGACTATCATCGGCGCACGTCCGAAACCGGCCCTCGAGGATGAGCTCTCCGACTTCATCTGATCGAGTTCTAAGGCGCCTGTTGTACTATCAACAGGCGCCTTAGGCATTTCCGGGCGCCGCCCGACACCGACCCTCGAACCGCATCACCGAAGATTGGCACCGCATTGACGAACACGAACTTACCGCGCTACACGCGCGGCGACATTTCCGAGATGCTGCCGAATATCAAAGCTCAGATGGCCCGGCTCGGCCTCCATGTCGGAGATGCCGAAACCGCGGATTTCGATCGAGCATTTGAGCTCGGGGTCAGACAGTTCCAACAGGATCGTGGGATCCTCTGCGACGGTGTATTGGGCCCTGAGACGTTTTCAGAGCTCGAACAGGCTCGATATCAGCTCGGCGACCGTGTGCTCCGATTCGACCCTGTCAGGGTGCTGACGGGCGATGACGTCGTCAACCTCCAGACCAAGCTCGCGGGATTGGGCTTCTATCCGGGTCGCATCGACGCACAGTACGCAGCTCTCACCGAAACGGCCGTCAAAGAACTCCAGATGAGCCTGGGCACGAAAGTCGATGGGGTCACCGGTCCGCAGACTCTGCGCGGACTGAATGCGATCGACCGCAATCAGGACACCGGCAATCTCTTTGCGCTCCAAGAGCGAGCGCGCGTAGCCGCTTCGGGAACATCGCTCGTCGGACGCACCTTTGTCATCGAAGCCGCCACTACAGTTGTAGATTTCCAGAACCTGCCGATGACCGATGAGCAGTCTGCTCTCGAACGTCAGATCACTCTTGATATAGCAAGCCGACTTGTTGGTCGACTTGAGGCGGTCGGTGCCGGAGCACTTCTACTCGAAGGCGATGCGGTCGAGGTCAACCGGGCAGATACGCTCGACGCTTCCGCGGTGATCACCGTGACCGCGGATGTCAGCAAGTCCAAGGACGCCAACGGGATCGCTACTTTCTTCTTCGGGCACGAACGCCAGTCAGATCTGAACTCACCGACCGGACAGAAGCTCGCCGAGCTCATCCAAGGCGAGGTGGTCGCGCGAACAGGAATGCTGGACTGCCGGACCCATGCACGCACCTGGTCATCGCTCAAACGACTGAGGACTCCGAAGGTCCATGTCGTCAGCGGTTACCTCACTAATCACGACGACCTTGAGAGCCTGCAAGATCCACATGTCCGCGATGCCATTGCGGATGGAATCGCAGCTGCCCTCCAGCGACTTTACATCCGCGAGGACAAGGATCCGCAGACGGGAACACTCAGCCTCGATGCCATCAAAGCACTCAACTGAATTGCACAACCACGACTGACTCATCTGCGCCGTGCTCCTTCAGAGGAGCACGGCGCATTGGAGTTTCTGGGATGATCGGTGTCCTATCGGACAACCCGGGGTGATCGCTGCCCAATCGAACAGCCTGGGGTGATCGGTGCCCAATTGGACAACACCGTACGGCCATCATCAATCGGTCCCGAACAGCCATCATTCTTGACCGACTGCAGAGAGTTCAGCTTCATCCTCGCTCACATAAGCCGGCAACTCAGCGACAGGACGGTCGACCAGATGCAATTGGTCCTGGCGACAGAACGCAACGCAATTGATCCTGGCATCAAAGAGATCGGTGGACCAATCACGAAAAGGACACGCAAAGACGAGTCAGCGGCGCAGCCCACCTCGAAGCGACTAGTGCTCAGTAACGATGGCTATTGGGTTCACGTGAAACGCCGGCGCCCTGTCCCTGAGTCCCCACCGACAACTGTCTCCGAGTCCCGACCGAGAGGTTGCCTCCCCATCCAACATCCCGCCCGTTCCATTGTGTTTCACGTGAAACGACTCCAACTGGCAGCAGAATCCAGTTCTCCGATCGGACGGAATCGTATCTGCGTGTGAATTGCCTACCGATAAATTCACTTCGCCATGTGCAAGTACCGTCCGCCTCACGCGCGGAAGCGCTAGCGCCGAAGTACACCCGAAGCAGTCGCCGTAGCTACCAGCCTCATTCTCTCGCCGCACCTCCCAGCGTTGCGAGCCGACGGCAGCGTACACCTTTCCTACCAATGCAGAGAGCCCGTTTCGGTTTCACATGAAACAATAGCCGCGGCGATCGGTGAAGTGTATGGGCGTTGCAACCTTGGATAACACAGCTCAAGCAGCGTTGACTGTCCAATGTGGCCCGCGGGCTAACCCGAGACGTCGCACTGCCCGGGAACCAACCGCACAATACATCGCCCAAGACGAAGTGCGGTCCACGATTCTCTTGCAGTCGATGACTGGCATCAGGCCCCACTACGTGTTCGCAAACAAGTCATACACACTCCGTAGATCCAAGACGGGATTACGCACTACGGGCGCCACGTCGGTCCAGGACCGTCTGATTACATCTCGGGGCACAACCATGAATGTTTCACATGAAACGCAATAATAGACGGTACTCAGGGTCGCTAAGCCAGAAATGATGAGACGCAGTAGTGGCCGCGATCCGGGAACTACGGTAGCCCAAGTGCCTTTCAACATACACCCGGCTTTACTCGCGTACACCAACTTCACCCTACGGCCGGATACATCCTCGTCAGAGCGGCGACGAGAAGGACTGACACCTCCGTGCCTGACCAGCCGGAGTTTCACGTGAAACTGTTCCGATACGAACCATGTATAGAGTCCCATCAGACAGGTCTTCAGAGGAATCAATACTCAGTTATCAACGTTCCCGACGACCGCCACTAATACGCAATCCTTCTGAGCAGCACCATTAGAACTGGCGCATTCGGCAATGTGGATCGGAATGCCGAATGCAGGAGGGGCAGTACAAATGGCAGGAACTATCAACCAGCAACTCGGTACCAGTACTACATAGAGAACCCAATGCCGGAGGAAACAATCTCAACGCGCAAAAGCCAAGATCCCGGAAGACCCCAAGTGACTATCCAGCCTTACCAACTGAACATTCAACCATTGACCCGCAGGAACCAAGACCTTTCATCAACAAGTCGGTAGTTCACCGAACTGCTTTTCCCTGCTGGGCTGCAGTCCTCCATATGGCTCGCACGAATAAGCCGTTTCACGTGGAACAAACGGGCACATCCGATGATCTGTACGGCGAGATCACCGTGACGAATACGCCAAATGCGAAAATCCCACGACCGTTGACACTCGATTGGGGCATCCGGTCATCCGGAGTCCGAATCGGTCAATATGAAAGTGCCAAGCGATGGCACAATCATTCTGTCTCAGCGGCTCCAATCGGTCACAGAGCTCGAAGTGACCTACTTCAAGCGCCACGGACATCCAGACATGCAAAACTCACAGTAGACAGATGCCGATCAGTTGCACTCCGAAGTGTTTCACGTGAAACAGTTCGGCCCACGGCGAGTCGTGGGTTCGCGGATCTCAGCCACCTGGCGCGTCTATGCCATAGTCTCTCTGCTTCCGACGTTCGCGCCATGCACCGCAAATATGTCTGGCCCGCCCTTGCCATGCCTCGGATACCAACCAAACGATGCAAACAAGGTGACTACGGAGTCCATTAACAGCACGATGAGAAGGATCGTCACCGGAATTTGTGCGGGTCTCCAGGGGAAGCTTTACAAGATCGCTGATCGAGCAGTAGTTGCGTAGCTGAATTCATATCTCTCGCCGGAATCTCTACCGGCTGCTGGACACAGTCGGAGTGATCGCTGTCCGGACCGGTCAAACCGCCGTTTCACGTGAAACGGCGGCATATATCGAAGGCATCGCAGAAGGTGCTAGCGGTCTTGTGACGGTCTCAAGCGACTCGACTATCGGAAGAGAACCAAATGCCCCCGCGCTCAGTTTCACGTGAAACGCCAGAACTCACTTTCATTAGACCGTCGAATCGGCTCTTCGACCGACTCTCGAACTGGCCACCGATCGAACCACTGGTGTCTATATTGTGTCGCACAGTCTCGACCTCCGCTCCTCGGAGCACTGCACACGTAGCCATAAGAATACTCGAAACGTCACGGACGACATCGCTAACACACACGATCAACGTCCCTACCGCCGCAATCTCGAGTCTGCCGGACATGACAATCGCCGCAAGGGACAAATGACAGATCAGCAGCGAAGACCCGCTGCACACGAACAACTCGAGCGGGCAGATTCTCCGGCGGCACTCTTGGATCACCCGGGCACTGACAACTTCCACCTGGCAAGTCCGTCCAATACGAATAGCGACTCAGCGTTTCACGTGAAACTGCTGGCGGCGCATAGCAGACCAGGACGGATTCCATCTCTCCGGTACAGTTGCCTACCACACGCTCCCACTACCGGGGGATTCGACAGACACCACAACGCCACACGGAAAATTCACCGAGTGACGTCACACCCGACGACAGTAGAATGGCCCCCGCGAGCATACCTGCGGGGGCCATCTCTTCTCGTAGTGCTATGTTCAGATCGCATCCTCATTCGAGATTCCCAGGAGACTCAGAATGCGATCGAGATCCTCTTGGTTCGCGAACTCCACGCTCAATTTGCCCTTGCGTTTGCCGACGGAAATGTTCACCTTGGTGTCGAGTCGATCGCCCAGGCGTTCAGCGACAGCAAGGAATTCCGGCGCCACTTTCGTGGTTGCACGTGAAACATTGATCGAATCTCCGCGATTGAGCAGTACGACTGCCTCCTCCGAAGCCCTGACTGACAGGCCCTCGGCAACGATGCGCTGCGCCAGCACCTCCATATGTTCCGGATCCCGTAGTCCCAGAATGGCGCGAGCATGGCCGGCGGAAATGACCCCGGCCGCTACGCGACGCTGCACCAGAGGAGGCAAGCGGAGGAGACGCAAGGTGTTGGAGATCTGAGGACGCGAACGGCCGATGCGCTCCGAGAGTTCCTCCTGTGTACACCCGAAATCCTCGAGCAGCTGTCCGTAAGCCGCAGCCTCTTCAAGCGGGTTGAGCTCCGCACGGTGCAGGTTCTCCAGAAGTGCGTCACGGAGGAGATCCGTATCCTCGACGTACCGGATGATTGCCGGAATCGTCGACAGGCCGGCATCCTTAGTCGCTCGAAGACGACGCTCGCCCATAATGAGCTCGAACCGCGAACGGTCGCTGGGCTTCTGCCTGACGACGACTGGCTGAAGGACACCGATCTCACGAATGCTGTGGACGAGTTCGGCCAACAGATCTTCGTCGAAGACAGTACGCGGCTGCCGTGGGTTCGCATCGATGAGATCAACATCGATCTCACCGAACTCGGTATCCGGAATGGACTCAACGCCGTCATAATCGTCAGAGTTGCCGCCATCAGCGACTTCCGCCGTGTGGGACTCACCGGACTTTTCAGTCGTGCCGGAGGAACTCGACTGCTCATTCGATTCCGCAGGCGCTGAGGACGAGGAATCCGTTGCCCCCGAAGTCACGGGCTCGCGCTCGTCTTGAGCGGCGGTTGGCTCAGCGGCTGGGTCACCATTCACTACATCAGTAGTCTCTGCATCGTTGTCACCGCCCGTGTCTGCTGACGGTGTCTTCTCATAAACCCGGGCGTCGTCGCTGCTGCGACCAGAAGACGTGTACACGCCGGGATGAGTCTCCCGGACATCATCCTCGGGCGACGGAGCGGCCGCGGCTGCATTTGCGGACTCGATCTCCTGCGCATCGGTGCGCTCATCTGGAATGACGTCGGCCGATACGTTGTTGTCTGCGTCAGTCGAATCGGACTGTGCAGCAGTCCTCGACACTGTTGTTCCGGCATCGCTGTCGCCCCTTGTCGAGCCGGTAACCGAAGCAGGGGTGGAAGTAGTCTTCCGTGTACTCGATTTCGCGGCTGCAGGAGCCTTCTCTGCGTTCTCAGCTGGTGCCGCGGCAGCGGATGAGCCTGACTTCGTCTTCGGTGTGGTCGTTTTGCCAGCAGAAGTTGCTCTGGAGCCACTGCCCCCGCTGGCCGTCGCGGCACCCGTCTTGGCCGTCGATGTCTTCGACGTGCTCGACTTGGCCGTCGATCTCTTCGACGTGCTCGACTTGGAGGTCGTCGACTTCGTGCCTCTGGTCTTCGAGGCGGTGGACTTCGACCCTGCAGAGGTGGACGCAGACGTCCTGGCAGACGACGATTTCGACGCTGATGTCGAACCGGTCGACGTCGTGTCAGCCGTCTTCGTATCGGCCGATGTGGACTGGGAAGCCGTGGACGATGCGGTGTTGGAGGTCGAAGTCTTGGCCGGCCCGGACTTCGGCTTGCGCCGCCGAGATGACTGCATCGACGCAGCGGGGTCGGTCCGCGCAGAGCGTGGCGTCTTCGTCTCGGCCTGGCCGTCTTCCGTGCTCCCACCGGAGAAGAAGACATCGACCGGACGATCGTTGGAGTTCGCGTCGGGGATCAATGCTCCGAGCCCGCGTCCGAGGCCCCTCTTCTTGCGTTCAGCCACGACTTACTCCTCGATTCGCAATTTCTTCAGCGGCTTCCCGGTACGACAGGGCACCGCTGGAATGTGGGTCGTATGAGATCACGGTCTGTCCATAGCTCGGTGCCTCGGAGATCCTCACCGATCTCGGAATAGCAGTGCCGAGCACCTGCTCCGGGAAGTGGGTGCGCACATCCTCGGCGACCTGAGCGCTGAGGTTCGTGCGGCCGTCATACATCGTCAGCAGAATCGTGGAGATCGCGAGCTCAGGATTGAGATGCTTCTGGATGAGCTGGATGTTCTTCAGCAGCTGGCTCAGTCCCTCGAGCGCATAGTATTCGCACTGGATCGGAATGAGCACCTCGCGAGCTGCCACGAAGGCATTCACTGTCAGCAGACCGAGACTGGGCGGGCAGTCGATGATGATGTAGTCGACGCGGTCTCCGGCTGCTTCCTCCTCCTTGAGGTAGATGCCCAGGGCACGCTGCAGTCGCTGTTCACGCGCGACGAGGGACACGAGTTCGATCTCCGCGCCGGCGAGGTCGATGGTCGCCGGCACACACTTGAGAGTGTCGAAGTCCGGGCACTGTGCCACAGCCTCACGCATCGGAACATCGTCGATGAGGACGTCATAGATGCTCGTGACCTCGGAATAGTGGTCGATGCCCAGTGCGGTGCTCGCATTGCCCTGGGGATCGATGTCGATGAGCAGGACGTTAAGCCCCTGATTGGCCAGGGCCGCCGCGATGTTCACCGCCGTCGTGGTCTTTCCGACGCCGCCCTTCTGGTTCGCGATCGTGAAGATGCGGGTCGAGTCCGGCCGTGGAAAGGTTGTCTGCGACAGTCGATCCGCTCGCCGGTTGTCCCGTGCAATCGCGGCACCAATGGGAGACGACTCATCCATGATCGGCATAGGGCGCACTCCATCATCCATCGGTTTCACAAGGCTCTCATCCAGCCTAGACCAACTCTACTTCGTACTATTTCTTGACGATCTCGACGACACGACTCGGAACCTCGAGGATGCCGCCGCCATCGACGATATGGATCTCGGGCTGAGACAGTCGATACCGTCTGATCAGCTTCTTCGCCTTGGCAAGCTCCCCTTCGACAGAAGCTCCCTTGAGGGCGAGGATCCGTCCTCCGGGGCTGATGACCTCGCGAGTCCATTCGATGAGAGTCGTCATCGCCTTGACCGCACGTGCGGTCACGACCGTGAACATCTCCTCGTCGACGAGCTCCTCGACCCGTGCACGAACGATGCGCACATTCTTCAGTCCCAGATCATCGACGACCATGTTCAGCCATTCGACGCGACGCTCCATCGGCTCGATGAGGACGATCTTCGACTCCGGGCGCAGCAGTGCGATCGGAATTCCCGGCAGGCCGGCTCCGCTGCCGACATCGCCGACGACATCGTTCTCACCGATGTACTCCGCAACCACGGCGCAGTTGAGGATGTGCCGGGTCCACAGGCGATCGACCTCACGCGGACCGATGAGTCCCCACTCGATTCCGGTCGTGGCCAAATGCTCGGCATACCGCTGCGCGGCAGGATACGCCGCACCGAAGTACTCTTCGGTGCCGGTCGGAGGCGACTCGATCTCCGCAGTCGCCGTTTCGGTCGAGAGCTCAGTCTCGGTCGAGAGCTCCGGGTCGTTCTCCGGCTGATCAGTCATCGGCGAGCCGGATGACGACATGACGACCGTCGCCCTCACCCTCGGACTCCGAGACCAAGCCGGCACGGGCCGCCTGGTCATGGATGATCTTGCGCTCGAAGCTGTTCATCGGCTTGAACGCGAACTCTTCGCCGCCGTCCTTGACGTCATCGATGGCACGCTTGGCCTTCTTGATCAGCTCTTCGCGACGGCTGTTGCGGAACCCGTCGATATCGAGCATCAGCCACGACCGCTGACCGGTCTGCGTCTGCACGGCCAAACGGCTGAGTTCCTGCAGCGCGCCGAGTGTGCGGCCCTCTCGGCCGACGAGGGTACGCAGGTTCGAGTCCTCGTCGTCCTCGCAGACGATGGACAGCTGGGCACGGCCGTCAGCGACATCGATGTCGATATCGCCGTCGATGTCGGCCAGATCCATCAGCTCTTCGAGGTAGTCCGCGGCGATCTCGCCCTCTTCTTCGAGGAGTTCGGCACGGCTCGGCTTCGTCGAGGTCTCCTCCGGAGTCTCTTCCGGTGTCTGTTCGGAGGTCTCGTCGATCTTCTCTTCGGTCATGTCTGTCCTCAGCGCTTCTTGTTCTTCTTACGGTTCTTGCTCACGGGCTGCTGCCGCTGGCCGCTCTTCTTCGGGGCCTCCTCGGTGACGGTCGATCCCTTGAGCTCATCCTGCTTCACAGTCTTGCCCTTGCGAGCCTTGCGCTCAAGCATCTCCTTCTCGGCTTTCGAGCCGGGAGCGGGCATATTGCGGATGACCATGTGCTGCTGAGCCATCGTCCACGTGTTCGAGACCAGCCAGTAGATGAGGACACCGAGCGGGAAGTAGATGCCGCCGATGCCGAAGACGATAGGCATCACGTAGAGCAGCATCTTCTGCGACTGCATCATCGGGTTGGCCATCGCCGACTCCGACATGTTCTTCGCCATCATCTGCTTCTGCGTGATGAACATGGTGGCGGCCATGACGACGATGAGCACACCGGTCAGCAGCTTGACTGCAAAGCCTGGGTCGGTGAAGACGGCCGAAAGGCTGATGCCGAAGATCGAAGAGCTCTCGGCCTGAATCGCCAGCTGCTGAGTGAAGCCGCCGATCGCGCCGACAGAGCCGTCGGCGACCTTCGGCATGTTGTGGATGACGCGGAAGAGCGAGAAGAAGATCGGCATCTGCACGAGCAGCGGCAGGCACGATGCCCAGGGGCTGGTCTTGTTGTCGCGGAACAGTGCCATCTGCTCTTCGGCCATGGCCTGGCGAGAGTACTGGTCCTTCTTGCCTTTGTACTTCGCCTGCAGACGCTGGATCTCCGGCTGCAGCAGCTGCATCTTGCGCTGCGACTTGATCTGGTAGACGAAGAGAGGGATGAGGAGAGCGCGGATGACCACGGTCAGGCCGGCGATCGAGAGCACCCAGGTCCACCCGCTGTCGGCAGGCAGGCCGATCGCGGTGAAGATCTCGTGGAAGATCGCGAGGATCCAAGCAACTACCCACTGCAGCGGGTAGAGCAGCTTGTCCATCCAGTCCATTCAGTTCTCCTCGTTACAACGATGCTGGCGCGTCGTTCATTTTGCCATTGTTCACAGGTCTGCGCGACACGACGTGTGCCCCGAGGCAGTCCGCTTGTTCGCGCTCGCGTGCGGACTGCGAGTTCAATATGTTCTAACTGTGTGCCTGACCGCGGTGGATGGTCTTCGACCTGGCCTCCCGCGCTGAACCCGGCACATGGTCGACGCCGCCGTGCGACCACGGGTTGCAGCGCAGTACGCGCCACCCAGTTAACACCACTCCCTTGAGAACTCCGTGTATCTCGAACGCCTCGAGACCGTACATGGAGCAGCTGGGATAGTAGCGGCACACTTGGCCGTAGAGAGGTGAGATCACGATCCGATAGGCGCGGATGAACCAGACGAACGGCATCCTCGGACCGACCAGGGCGATCCAGCCGAGTGTGGGCCAGAAGCCGGCCGGCCGACGGGGCACCTCGGAGACATGTTTCAGATCATGTTCGGCGTCCACGACGTTCCAGCTTCTTCTCTGCCTTGATCAGCAGCTCGTCGACTTCGGCGGACAGAACGACGAAGTCGGCCTGTCCCGCATGCGGCAGCGCCCGGATGACGAACAGATCTCCTGCTCTCAGCTCACCGAGACGCGCACGCATGATCTCGCGCAGGCGACGCTTGGTGCGGTTGCGCACCACGGCGTTTCCGACGGCCTTGGATACGATGAAACCCACGCGCGCAGCGTGGGTATCATCGGTGTCTCTCAGGCTGTGCGCCATGAGATGCTCTGTGCGCACCCGGACCCCGGCTCTGAAGATTCGTCTGAAGTCTTCGCCGCTGCGGATCCGATGTGCCGCGTCAAGCATGCTCAGGCCGAAATGTCGGAACGTCCCTTGCGACGACGTGCAGCCAGGATCGAGCGGCCCGCGCGGGTGCGCATACGCAGACGGAAGCCGTGCTTCTTGGCGCGCTTACGGTTATTGGGCTGGAATGTACGCTTGCTCACTTCAGTCTCCGATTTCTAGGTTGCGGGTGAACGCCGGTGCGTTCTCACAAAAAACGGCGGTGCGAGTCTCGACCGCCGAGCACTCCTGTGCATAAGAGCCAAAAGATAATCAGGATAATCGGATGAAGCCCGGTACACAGGACACTCCATCTTAGCGAGGCGCAATCCGAGCGGTCAAACGGGATCCGCATGTTTCACGTCACGCTCGCCCGAAATTCACCGACGTTCGCGTTCCCGTCACCGAGGCTCGTCCACAAGTCACACCCATGTAGTTTTCCACAAGCTTATCCACGAGTGTGGAGATTCACTGGGCTGAGTCGGCAAGAGTCCACATTCTGTGGAAAACTATGTGGAAGTCATGCACAGGTGTGGATCACGCCAGAACGAACTTTTTGAAAGCTGAGGAAATGTGACGGTGTCGAATTCCAAAAATGAGCTCATCAGCCGTTGGCGCACGGTGGTCTCAAACCTGGAACAGGACCCGGACCTCTCGTCGCACCAGAAGGGATTCCTCTCCCTCGCCGTGCCGAAGGCCCTCGTCGACAATGCCCTCATCCTTCTCGCCGTGCGCGAAGAGCACACCCGCCGCACCATTGAAACCCGGCTGCTCGGCCCCCTGACCAGGGAGTTCTCCAAGGTTCTCGGGTTCGACGTGACCTTCGGCTTCGTCGTCGATCCGGAACTCGACGTGCCGATCCGCTTCGAAGACCTCATCGGAGAGCCGACCCCGGGAACCCAGGTTCCCGTCGATCCGGTCACCTCCACCTCGACGACGGGCACACCGGAACCCGCTCCCGCCGAGGCGGCCGAACCGGTGCGACCGACCCCCGACGATCAGTCGACTCCTCAAATCCCCCAGCCGAACCAGGGCCAACCAGGTCAGGGCCAACCCGCCGCGCAGACCCCGAGTACTCAGATGCCGCAGGCGGAGACGTCGGCACCTCCGGCGACGCAGATGCCCGCCCAGCAGCCTCAGGACCCGGCCGAGTCGGGCATGACCGACCGTGAGATGAAGATCGCCGAGGCGACCGCCGCCCCGATGGGTCCGCCCGTCGATGCTCCCGGCGTCGCCCAGCTCAACCCGAAGTACACCTTCGACACCTTCGTCATCGGCGCGTCCAACAGGTTCGCCCACGCCGCCGCATTCGCCGTGGCCGAGGCTCCGGCCAAGGCCTACAACCCCCTGTTCATCTATGGGGACTCGGGACTGGGCAAGACTCACCTGCTCCATGCGATCGGCTACTACGCGACTCAGCTGTTCCCCGAGATTCGGGTGAAATACGTCTCCAGCGAAGAGTTCGTCAACGACTTCATCAACACGATCGGCTCGTCGAAGACGTCGAACGCCCTGCGGCCTGCCTTCCAACGCCGTTACCGTGAGGTCGACATCCTCATGATCGACGACATCCAGTTCCTGCAGGGCAAGGATGCGACCGTCGAAGAGTTCTTCCATACTTTCAATGCTCTGCACAATGAGGCCAAACAGGTCGTCATCACCTCCGATCAGCCGCCGAAGATGCTCAAGGGCTTCGAGGAGCGGCTGCGTTCCCGATTCGAATGGGGTCTGCTCACGGACGTGCAGCCGCCGGATATGGAGACACGGTTCGCCATTCTGCGCCGCAAGGCCGCGGCCGAACACCTCGACGTCCCCGATGACGTCCTCGAATACATCGCCTCCCGGGTGTCCTCGAACATCCGCGAACTCGAAGGCGCCCTCATCCGGGTGACGGCCTTCGCCAACCTCAACGATCAGCAGATCGACGTGTCCTTGGCCGAGACCGTCCTCAAGGACTTCATCACCCCGGATGACACCCCCGCTGTCTCGGCCGCGGACATCATGGGCCAGACCGCTGCCTACTTCAGCCTCACCCTCGACGACCTGTGCGGAACCTCCCGGTCCCGGACGCTGACCACGGCCAGACAGATCGCCATGTATCTGTGCCGTGAGCTCACCGACCTGTCCCTGCCGAAGATCGGACAGGCCTTCGGTGGACGCGATCACACAACCGTGATGCACGCGAACAAGAAGATTCGAACTCAGATGGCCGAACGACGGGCCGTCTACACGCAGGTCACCGAACTCACAAACCGCATTAAACAACAGCACCGCCTATAGAAGACGTCATACACATCTGTGGATAACCCTGGGGACAATTGCTCACAGCTGGGGACAGACCGGTGGACAGAACTGCTGCACGGGTGGAAAGATGTGAACTACATGCTTGTGTTTACCCAAGCGCCCACCGACGCCTCGGTCGCGGTGCACATGGCATCCACAAGTCCATAGTCGGTCAGAACCCTCGATTACTCTGGGGTAAGCGGCACTTGTCCACAGTCTCCACAGGTGCTGATACTTCTACCAAGTGAATTCAACTCTCAAGAGGGCGACCGCCACCGACTGCTGCGGTGGATGAGCTTCGAGCTCGGGACCTCGAGCTCACGTCGGTTGCAGAGTCGCCGAATATTCGAACACAGGATCTCGAGCGATTCTCGAATGCGAGATTCATCCGGCTGGCACCCCCTGGCAGCCCTTTTCGGCCGGCACTCCTGAGGTGGGCACAAATCGGATAGGCTGTGTAAAGTTTTCCGAGCAGTATCGAGCCTGTGACTCGCAACCCGGAATCTTGTGCCAGATGCCCAGTGCAGGTCGGGTGGCCACCCCGAAGGAGTAAAGTGAACGCGGAAGCATCCCCCTTGAAGTTCAAAGTCAATCGCGACGTTCTCGCTGACGCTGTTGCCTGGGCGACCAAGACTCTGCCCAACCGTCCTTCCGCTCCGGTGCTCACCGGCATCCTCATCACTGCCGAAACAGGCGGCACAGTGCGCCTGGCCGTCTTCGACTACGAAGTCTCCTCCCGCGTGGAGATCGTCGCCGATGTCGCCTCTGCAGGAACTGTTCTCGTCTCCGGTCGTCTACTCGCCGATATCTCCAAGGCGCTGCCCAACCAGGAGGTCACGCTCGAGCAGATCGATGCGAAGGTCGACGTCACCTGCGGCTCCTCCCGCTTCTCGCTGATGACGATGCCCGTGGCTGAGTACCCGGCACTGCCGCAGATCCCCGACGACTCCGGCACCGTTTCGGCCGGAGAGTTCCAGAACGCCGTCTCACAGGTCACCATCGCGACCTCGAAGGACGACACCCTGCCGATCCTCACCAGCGTGCGCGTCGAGATCGAGGGTGAGAAGGTCACGATGCTCGCCACCGACCGCTACCGTCTGGCCGTTCGCGAATTCACCTGGAACCCGGGACGACCCGATGTCTCGGCCGTGGCACTGCTGCGTGGGCGCACACTCTCCGATGTCTCGAAGTCCCTCGGCGGCGATGTCACGATCGGTCTGAGCACCGATGCCGGCAAGGACCTCATCTCCTTCACCTCGGCCGGTCGAGTCACCACGTCGCTGCTCATCGAGGGCGAATACCCGAAGGTCCGGTCGCTGTTCCCGGATTCGGTTCCGATCCACGCCATCGTCGAGACAGCCGTGCTGCGTGAAGCAGTCCGCCGCGTCTCGCTCGTGGCCGAACGCAACACCCCGCTGCGCTTCGAGGTCACCGACGGCATGCTCACCCTGCACGCCGGCACCGGCGACGACGCTCAGGCCTCCGAAGCCCTCGAAGCCACCCTGCAGGGCGACGAGATCACCGTCGGATTCAACCCGCACTACATCGCCGAGGGCCTCGCCGCCGTCGAGAGCCCGTATGTGAACTTCTCATTCACCCAGCCGATGAAACCGGTCATCATCTCCGGGCAGAAGGAACTCGACGGCCCCGCCGACGAGTCCTATCGCTATCTGCTCATGCCCACGCGCATCTGAATGTGGATATCCCGACTCTCCCTGCGTGACTATCGGTCGTATCCCGAGCTCGACCTCGAGTTCTCACCCGGAGTCACCACATTCGTGGCCGACAACGGGACCGGGAAGACCAATATCGTCGAGGCGATCGGGTACCTGGCTCATCAGCGCTCGCACCGGGTCGCCTTCGACGCTCCGCTCGTCCACGAGGACAGACCGGCTGCGACCGTGTCCGCACTGGTCAACCGGGATCAGCGGCACGCCACCGTCGAGGTGACCATCCAGGCCAAAGGCGCCAACCGGGCCAGGGTCAACCGCAATGCGGTCAAGCTCAAAGACATCCTCGGCCTCGTCTCCTGCGTCGTCTTCGCTCCCGAGGACCTCAGCCTGGTGCGCGGGGAACCGGCCGAACGCCGGTCGTGGATCGACACCCTCGTCGTCGCGCGCAATCCGCGCTTCGCCTCGATCATCACGGACTTCGAACGGGCACTCAAACAGCGCAATGCTCTGCTCAAACGACTCCGTGAGGATCGCGATCCCGGCCTTGAGGCGACTCTCGACATCTGGAACATGGCCTATGCGGACTCCGCGGCCGAGCTCGTCTTCGGCAGGCAGCGGATCCTCGCCGACATCGTCGAGCCGCTGCAGACGAACTTCGCCTATATCGCCGCCGACGCCCGACTCGAGCGGCAAGGTGCCCATATCGCCTATGACTCGCGCATCGACTACTCGCAGGCCGAATCCGCCGCCGACTGCAGGGAACTGCTTCTTGCGGCCCTCGACCGCCGCCGGACGACGGAGATCGAGCGCGGACTGACCCTGCACGGACCCGGTCGCGACGATCTGTCGCTGATGATCGGAGACCATCCGGCGAAGGGGTACGCCTCTCATGGTGAGACCTGGTCTCTGGCGCTGGCCATGCAGCTGGCCGGATGGGATCTGCTCTCCGCCGATGCCGGCAGCGCCTCCGAACAGCCGATCCTCGTCCTCGACGACGTCTTCGCCGAACTCGACACCGGTCGCCGCCGGCGTCTGGCCTCGAGAGTGACGTCGGCCGAACAGGTCTTCATCACCGCAGCCGTCGACTCCGATCTGCCCGATGGACTCGAGGGAATCCGGATCGACCAGCCCCGACTCCTGCAGAGCAGCGCATCATGAGCGGCATCGACCGGGACTACTCCACTCCCGTCGCCGCACTCGAAGCCCTCGACCGGGTACGGCGGATGGAAGTCACCGAAGCGAAGTTCGTCCGCAGCCGTCGCCGCTCCCGACTGCGCGGCGAAGTCGTCTACTCCGGATCGGGCAGAGACGGCCGTGACCCGAAGACGGTGTCATCCGTGCTCGGCTCGCTCATCACCGCCCGCGGCTGGTCGTCGTCTCTCGACATCGGCAAGGTGCTCGGCCGGTGGCCCGACCTCGTCGGACCCCAAGTGGCCCAGCACGCGACTCCCATCGACTTCTCTCCTCCGCTGCTCGTCATCGCCGCGGACTCGACGACCTGGGCGACCCAGTTGCGGGTGCTCAGACCCACGATCCTGCGCAGACTCGAAGAGGGACTGGGCTCGGCGACGATCACCGAGATCGAGATCAAGGGGCCCCAGGGGCGCAGCTTCAAACGCGGCCGACGATCGGTGGCCGGCCGCGGACCCAGGGACACATTCGGATGAAGCGGACAGCCGCCTCGGCGAGATTCCGGGAATCGGCCCTGCATTTCTGAGGTGAACCCCCTGCATTTCTGAGAAGAACACAGAAGGCCTCAAACGGCCATAGGCGCTCCCCGACCTGTCCGGGGGTACATCTGCGGCTCGAAAATTCGGGAAATACGCCTTCACAGGCCGCTTACGGGCATTTCAGCGAGCGGCGCGGTAGAATGGGGAGCTGATAGCGACCATCCGAACAAGGAGTCATATGACGACCGAGGATCAGCCTCATTATGATGCCGGCGACATCACTGTACTCGAGGGTCTCGAGGCAGTCCGGAAACGACCCGGCATGTACATCGGTTCGACCTCGGAACGCGGTCTCCACCACCTCGTTCAGGAGATCGTCGACAACTCCGTCGATGAGGCGATGGCCGGCTATTGCGATCATATCGAGGTCACCATCCTCGCCGACGGCGGCGTCCGCGTCGCCGATGACGGCCGTGGCATGCCCGTGGCCATGCACCCCACCGAGGGCAAGCCGACCGTCGAGGTGATCCTCACGATCCTCCACGCCGGCGGCAAGTTCGGCGGCGGCGGATACGCCGTGGCCGGCGGTCTCCACGGTGTGGGTTCGACCGTCGTCAACGCACTGTCCGAACGACTCGCTGTCGAGGTCAGACGTGACGGGTACACGTGGACGATGGACTTCGTCCAGGGCGTGCCCACCGGCGAGCTGCAGCGCGGCGAAGCCACCGACGAGACGGGCACGACCGTGACCTTCTGGCCCGACGGGTCGATCTTCGAGACCACGGACTTCTCCTACGAGTACCTTCGTGCGCGCTTCCAGCAGATGGCCTTCCTCAACAAGGGTCTGAAGATCAGTCTCACCGATGAGCGCCACAACGAGGTCGATGACGACGATGTCCAGATCGACGAGGACGAGGCGACCGAGTGGAAGCCGCGCACCGTCACCTACGAATACGCGAACGGTCTGCTCGACTATGTCGAGTACCTCAACTCGACGAAGAAGGCCGATCTCGTCCACCCCGATGTCATCGTCTTCGAAGCCGAAGAGGGCGAACAGACTCTTGCCCTCGAGATCGCGATGCAGTGGACGACGTCGTACAACGAATCTGTCCACACCTACGCCAACGTCATCAACACCCACGAGGGCGGCACTCACGAAGAGGGCTTCCGCACCGCACTGACCTCGCTGGTCAACGCGTATGCGAAGGAACAGAAGCTGCTGCGCGACAAGGATCCCAACCTCACCGGCGATGACATCCGCGAGGGTCTCACCGCCGTTATCTCCGTCAAGCTCGGCGATCCGCAGTTCGAGGGTCAGACGAAGACGAAGCTCGGCAACTCCGAGGTCAAGGGCTTCGTCCAGCGCGTGGTCCGCGACGAACTCGGTCACTGGTTCGAGTCGAACCCGGCCCAGGCCAAGGACGTCGTGCGCAAGGCGCTGCAGGCCTCTCAGGCCCGGTTGGCCGCCCGCAAGGCGCGTGAGGCCACCCGCCGCAAGGGTCTGCTCGAGTCCTCGGGCATGCCCGGCAAGCTCAAGGACTGCCAGTCGAAGGACCCTTTCGTATCGGAAGTCTTCATCGTCGAGGGTGACTCGGCCGGCGGCTCGGCGACGCAGGGCCGCAATCCGAACACGCAGGCGATCCTGCCGCTGCGCGGAAAGATCCTCAACGTCGAAAAGGCTCGCCTCGACCGGGCACTGGGCAACAACGAAGTCCAGGCGATGATCACGGCCTTCGGCACCGGCATCGGTGAGGAGTTCGACCTCGAGAAGCTGCGCTACCACAAGATCGTCCTCATGGCCGACGCCGATGTCGACGGTCAGCACATCACAACCCTGCTGCTGACGCTGATCTTCCGGTACATGAAGCCGCTCATCGAACATGGCTACGTCTACCTCGCCACCCCGCCGCTCTACCGCATCAAGTGGTCGAACGCTCCGCACCAGTTCGCGTACACGGACAAGGAGCGCGACGGACTGCTCGAGACCGGGCGGGCCGCAGGCAAGCGACTGCCCAAGGACCTCGCGATCCAGCGCTACAAGGGTCTGGGCGAGATGAACTACGAGGAGCTGTGGGAGACGACGATGGATCCCGACCACCGGTTGCTCAAGCAGGTGTCGCTGGACGATGCGATCGTCGCCGACGAGATCTTCACCGTCCTCATGGGCGACGATGTGGATTCGCGTCGCCGCTTCATCCAGGAGAACGCGAAGGACGTCCGCTTCCTCGATATCTGATCATCCGTCCTCACCGGGCAGCCGCCTCGGTGAGGGTGGGAGACCGGATGCACCGCACCCATTCTTTGCACGCACCAATCGCCGCCGCACACGGCTGAGATCCAGCCGGATACGGTACGAACACAAGGGAAGAGCCCACATTGGCCGACGAGAACGATATCGGAACAGAAATCAACCGGATCGAACAGGTTGATCTCAACCTCGAGATGCAGAGGTCGTACCTCGATTACGCGATGAGCGTGATCGTCGGCCGCGCCCTGCCCGACATCCGCGACGGACTCAAGCCCGTCCATCGCCGCGTGCTCTACGCGATGTTCGACGGCGGCTACCGCCCTGACCGCAACTTCTCCAAGTGCTCGCGCGTCGTCGGCGACGTGATGGGCCAGTACCACCCGCACGGCGACACGGCGATCTACGACGCCATGGTCCGCCTCGTGCAGCCGTGGACGATGCGCTACCCGCTCGTGGCCGGTCAGGGCAACTTCGGTTCCCCGGGCGACGACGGAGCGGCCGCCCCGCGTTATACCGAGTGCAAGATGGCGCCCCTGGCTATGGAGATGGTCCGGGACATCGAAGAAGGCACCGTCGACTTCCAGGACAACTACGACGGCCGCAACCAGGAGCCGATGGTTCTGCCCTCCAGGTTCCCGAACCTGCTGGTCAACGGCTCGGCCGGCATCGCTGTGGGAATGGCCACGAACATTCCTCCGCACAACCTGCGTGAGGTCGCTGCCGGCGCACAGTGGCTGCTGTCCCACCCGGAGGCGAGCAAGGAAGAGGCTCTCGAAGCCCTCCTCGGCATCATCAAGGGGCCCGACTTCCCGATGGGCGCGACGGTCCTCGGCCGCAAGGGCATCGAGGACACCTACCGCACCGGTCGCGGCTCGATCACCCAGCGAGCCGTCGTCGAAGTCGAAGAGATCCAGGGCCGCACCTGCCTCGTCGTCACCCAGCTGCCGTACATGGTCAACCCGGACACCCTGGCCGCGAAGATCGCCTCCTACGTCAAGGACGGCAAGGTCGCCGGCATCGCCGATCTGCGTGACGAGTCCTCGGGCCGCACCGGTCAGCGCCTGGTCATCGTGCTCAAGCGCGATGCCGTGGCCAAAGTCGTGCTCAACAACCTGTACAAGCACACCTCGCTGCAGGAGAACTTCTCCGCGAACATGCTGGCCCTCGTCGACAGTGTGCCGCGCACGCTGAGCATCGACTCGTTCCTGCGTCTGTGGGTCAAGCACCAGATCGAAGTCATCGTCCGTCGCACGCAGTTCCGTCTGCGCAAGGCCGAGGAGCGCGCCCATATTCTGCGCGGCTACCTCAAGGCCCTCGACGCCCTCGACGAGGTCATCGCTCTGATCCGCCGCTCCCCGTCCTCGGACGAGGCGCGGGCCGGTCTGATGGAGCTGCTCGAGGTCGACGAAATTCAGGCCAATGCGATCCTCGACCTGCAGCTGCGCCGACTGGCCGCCCTGGAGCGTCTGAAGATCCAGGAAGAGGCCGAGAAGATCGAGCAGCTGATCGCCGAGTACAACCACATCCTGGCAACACCGTCTCGTCAGCGCGAGATCGTGTCCGAAGAACTCGACGAGATCGTCGAACGCTACGGAGACGATCGCCGCACGAAGATCCTCGCCGGATTCGACGGTGACGTGTCCATGGAGGACCTCATCCCCGAAGAGGAGGTCGTCGTCACGATCACGCGCGGCGGCTATGCGAAGCGGACCCAGACGCACCTGTACCGTGCCCAGCACCGCGGCGGCAAGGGCATCAAGGGTGCCGCACTGCGCGGTGATGACGTCGTCGAACAGTTCTTCGTCACCTCCACCCACAACTGGCTGCTGTTCTTCACGAACACCGGCCGCGTCTACCGCGCCAAGGCCTATGAGCTGCCTGAGGGCTCACGGGACGCCAAGGGCCAGCACGTGGCGAACCTGCTCGCCCTCCAGCCGGGCGAGTCGATCGCCCAGGTGCTGTCGATCCGGGACTACGAGGAAGCCGACTTCCTCATCCTCGCCACCCGTTCCGGCGTGGTGAAGAAGACCCGCCTGAGCGAGTACGACTCGAACCGCACCGGCGGTGTCATCGCCATCAACCTGCGCGAATACAAGGGGCAGCCCGATGAACTGGTCTCGGCCCGCATCGTCGGCTTCGATGACCATCTGCTGCTGATCTCGCGCAAGGGCATGTCGATCCGCTTCGCCGCCGATGACGAGTCGATCCGTCCCCTGGGCCGGGTCACCGGAGGCGTCACGGGCATGAAGTTCAAGGAGGACGACGAGCTGCTGACGATGGACGTCGTCAGGCCCGACACCTATGTCTTCGTCGTCACGGAAGCCGGGTTCGCCAAACGCACACCGGTCGACGAGTACCGCCTGCAGGGCCGTGGCGGCCTGGGGATCCGGGTTGCGAAGATCACCGAACAGCGCGGAGACTTGGTAGGCGGACTCATCGTCGAAGACGGTGAGGAGGTCCTCGTGGTCATGGAGCGCGGTAAGATCGTTCGGTCGAGCATCGATGAGGTTCCGGCGAAGGGACGCAATACCATGGGTGTGGTGTTCGCGAAACCGGGCAAGAAAGATCGTATTATCGCAGTGACCCGTGGGCCCGAAGCCGAGGTCGACGACGAGATCGAAAGCGAAGACGATGCCGAAGTCCCGGAAGGTGAGGTCACAGAGCCTCAGACCGGCAACGAGGATGTGGAAGAGTGAGCGATAGCAAACAGCCAGGCTCAGGCAAGATCATACGCACGTCGAGCGGCTCGACCCGTCTGACGGCCGGCTCGTCGAAGTCGGACGAGAAGTCGGCCGGAGCGAGTTCGAACGCCGGGTCGGGAACCGGCTCGAAACAGGGATCCGATTCCGGTCGCGGTTCCTCGGGGCCCGACAGCCAGAACGCCACCGTCGTCGCACCTCCCGCACCGAAGGCTTCGCCGAAGCCCAACCGCGCTCCCTCGGCCGGGTCGACGCCGTCGGCACACACCGGCTCTCAGGGTTCGGGTGCTCAGACCGGGTCGCAGGGATCCGGCGCAACGACTGCCGGTTCCCAGGGATCGGGTTCCCAGGGATCGGGCGGCGGCAACCGCAGCGCCACCTCGGTGATGGGAAATGCCGCGAACACCGTCCGCGCCAGCTCCGGCAGCGTGAAGATGGGCGTGAAGAACATGGTCGACAGCGGGAAGGGCAGCAAGAAGAAGGGCCCCCGCACGGTTCGCCTCACCGTCTCCGCGGTCGACCCCTGGTCGGTCATGAAGATGTCGTTCCTCATGTCCGTGGCGATCGGCATCGCCACAATCGTCGCCTTCATCGTCCTCTGGGTCGTGCTGCAGGCGACCGGTGTGATGAGCGGCCTCGAATCGACGATGAGCGAGCTCGCCGGCGCGGAGTCGGCTGAGCGGATCATCGGGATCTTCGGCTTCGGCCGAGTCGTCGCAGCCGGCTTCATCATCGCGGTCATCAACATCGTGCTGATGACGGCGCTGTCGACTCTGGCGGCGTTCATCTACAACATCGGCTCCCTCATCGCCGGCGGATTCAGCCTCACCCTGACCGACGACTGACCTCTCCCCTTATTGCTACCTGA